>JAISJX010000071.1 GCA_031261145.1 Tannerella sp. | reverse complement strand
GCTTCCGGGCTTGAGAATGAGATGAAATCGGCAAATGCTTCTCCCAGAATCGCTCCGGTTTTTTCAAAAATTTCGAGCGATAACTTGTCGCCTTTTATCGCCGCATCATATACGTCTTTCGACGTAATTGATTCTGCGTCAATATCGCGAAGCAAGCTCTTTTCCGTACGGCTCACTAATAATTCGCGGGCTGTACGGGCTACTCCCGTGGCCGATGTATAGGCTTCGAGGCAACCGTGACGGCCGCAGCCGCAAAGACGTCCGTTTTCACGGCGCACAATGACGTGTCCTAATTCGCCGGCAAAACCATCGTGCCCGTAAACCAAATTACCGCCGACTACGATACCGCTGCCGACACCCGTTCCCAACGTGATGACGATAAAATCTTTCATCCCGCGGGCTGCGCCATACGTCATTTCGCCGATAGCCGCCGCGTTTGCATCGTTCGTTAAGGTAACCGGAAGCCCGGTTTTGTCATTGATTAGTTGCGCCAATGGAATTTTTCCTCTCCACGGCAGGTTCGGGGCAAAATCAATACAGCCCGTGTAATAGTTCCCGTTCGGGGCGCCTACCCCAATTCCTCTGATCGTGTCTTTACCTCCGGCTTTTTCAATTACTCCGTCCAGACCGACGGACAATGCGTTCACATATTCGTTAATTTCCGAATACAGACCGGTTTTAATCGAGTCGCTATACAAAATAGTTCCTCTCGCATCCACTACTCCGAATACACTGTTCGTACCCCCGATATCAATTCCAATTACATAAGATTTCTCCATGATTGTTTTATTAAAATGTCTATTATTAAAATTATCAAATTCGATGAGCAAATGTAAGAGGTTTATGGGAACAATGCAATTTTTTCGATAAAAATTACGATTTATCGCAACTAAATAATGTTAATTGATAACGAAACGGCAAATCTTTGTTTTTCTTTGCAGCAAAAAAAGAAAATGTTAGATATAGAATCCATACGTTCTGATTTTCCGATATTGCAACGGGAAATATACGGCAAACCATTAGTGTACCTTGATAATGCGGCTACTACGCAGAAACCGAGGTGTGTTGTCGAAAAACTGGCGGAGGGGTATTACCATACCAACGCCAATATCCACCGTGGCGTGCACTACCTCAGTCAGCAGGCGACCGAAGCGCATGAAGCGGCGCGGCTGGCTGTCAAGCAGTTCCTGAACGCGCATTCGACGTCCGAAATCATTTTTACACGGGGCGCTACCGAAGCGATTAATATGGTGGCTTCCAGTTATTCCAAGGCTTGCATGAAGCCCGGAGACGAGGTGATTATCACGGCAATGGAACACCATTCCAATATTGTGCCCTGGCAATTGCAGGAGATGAAACTGAAGGTGATTCCGATAAATGAACGCGGCGAATTGGATATGGACGCTTTTGTCCGTCTGTTTTCGGACAGGACGCGCTTAGTGGCTGTTACACATGTATCGAATGTGTTGGGAACGGTCAATCCGGTTGGGGAAATCATCCGTATCGCTCACCGGCACAATGTTCCCGTATTGGTGGATGGAGCGCAGGCTGTCGCACATACCCAAGTGGATGTGCAGGCTTTGGATGCTGATTTTTATGCGTTCTCCGGACATAAAATCTATGCTCCGACAGGCATCGGGATTTTGTACGGCAAAGAAGAACAGTTAGAACGGATTCCGCCGTATCAGGGTGGGGGAGAGATGATTGCCAGCGTCACGTTTGAGAAAACGACCTTCAATGTATTACCGTACAAGTTTGAAGCAGGTACGCCGGATTTCATCGGCAGTACGGCTTTGGCGGAGGCGTTGTGTTATCTCACTTCATTTGGATGGGATGCCGTCGAGGCGTATGAAAAAGAGTTGCTTGAATATGCTACGGAACGGTTAAGCGCCATTGACGGACTGCGCATTCTGGGTCAGGCGGCCGAAAAAAGCGGCGTCATCTCTTTTTTGGTGAAGAATATCCATCATTACGATATGGGTATGTTGTTAGACCGGTTAGGGATTGCTGTGCGTACCGGTCATCACTGCGCCGAACCGTTGATGCATGTATTGGGTGTGGAAGGCACCGTACGCGCCTCATTTGCTTTGTATAACACGAAAGCGGAAGTAGATGTGCTGGCGGAAGGTATCGAACGGGTTGCAAAAATGTTTTAATCTGCCGGAATGTCCTTATTATCATACTTTAAAAAAGATTGCATCGAATGTGGTTGCGACGAAGCCGGAAGGGGTTGTCTGGCAGGCGCCGTGTTTGCCGCCGCCGTGATTTTCCCCCCGGATTTTTATCATAAAGATTTGAATGACAGCAAACAATTGAGCGAGAAACAACGGTATGCCTTGCGTCCTGTCATTGAACAGGCGGCGATTGCATATTCCGTGGGGATTGTCACCCCGGAAGAGATCGATCGTATCAATATCCTGAAAGCCTCCTTTTTAGCGATGCATCGCGCCATTGAGCAATTGAACGTGACGCCCGAACATCTGTTGATAGACGGAAACCGCTTTACGCCGTATCGGGATATTCCGCATACCACCATTGTCAAGGGCGATGGCAAATACCTGAGCATAGCCGCCGCCTCGATTTTGGCAAAAACCTGCCGCGATGATTATATGAATCAGTTGGCCGCCGAGTATCCCGCCTATCATTGGGACGTCAACAAAGGGTATCCCACTCCGGCGCATCGCGACGCCATCCGCCAATACGGCATAACGCCATATCATCGAAAAACGTTCACCCTTCTTCCGCCTCCCGAACAGCAATTGTCGTTTGAATTTTGAACGGTTTGCTCAAGAGATTTGCAGGTTTGCAAAAAAGATAGTACTTTTGTGCGTCTTTACATACTGGTCTTGTAGTTCAATGGATAGAATGGAAGTTTCCTAAACTTTAGATTCGGGTTCGATTCCCGGCGAGACTACGAAAATACGGTGAACAAAGGAAAATAAACCATTGATTCCCGCCT
>JAISJX010000466.1 GCA_031261145.1 Tannerella sp. | reverse complement strand
CAATAAATTATCAATGATGGAAATAATAAATAGTTTATTGTCATGCTGTTCTAAATACAGTACTGCTTTGTTGGTGTTTACCACTTGTTTCAAATCCGGATTTTTATCTGTGACAAAAGTAAATGCTGCGTCTTTGTAAAAATCAGTGTAGAGGTTTTTTACTTCTTCCAACGACAAATCACAAGCAGTATAAACGCTGGCGAAGATGCCCCGTGTAAAATTTCCCCTGACCGGAATGAAATTGATGGCGTGGGATAACTCCGGTTGCAGTTGCTGCAAAGATTCTGTTATCTCTTTCAAATGCTGGTGCTCGAAAGGTTTATAGACAGAGATATTGCCGTCCCGCCAACTGAAATGCGTCGTCGCTCCGGGTTTAACGCCGGCTCCGGTCGAACCGGTTATCGCGTTTACGTGTACCTCGTCTTTCAGCAACCCATTGGCGGCTAAAGGAAACAAAGCCAATTGAATGGCCGTTGCGAAACAGCCCGGATTGGCAATGTGCACCGCTTTTTGAATTTTTGCTTTATTCAATTCCGGTAAGCCGTAAACAAAATCACCTGCTGTCTCTTTGTGCCGGAAATCAGTCGATAAATCAATGATTTTCACCTTCGCAGGAACCGGATTAGCAGCCAGGAATTTCCGGCTGTCGCCATGAGCCGAACAAAAAAACAAGGCGTCGACTTCGCCCAAAGGCAGGGCGTCGGAAAAAAACAGATTAGTTTCCCCGATAAGACCTTCATGAATATCGGTAATCCGGTTTCCCGCATTGCTCGTGCTGTTCACAAAGACGATTTCCACCTCCGGATGATTGATTAACAAACGAATCAATTCCCCGGCCGTGTATCCGGCGCCGCCGATAATTCCAACTTTTATCATATACTAATTGTTAATTGTTAATTGTTAATTACAAATTCACATTATAGTAAATCTTCATCTGGTTGCCCAGGATTTTGGTAAAGCCTTTGACGTCGTCGGCTGTCCAGGCTTTTTGTTCTTCGCCATAAACGCCGAAATCGCTCTTCATCAAATCATACTTGCTTTCAACGCCCACAAGCGTATAACTGTACGGCCGCAATGTCAACAGCACCCGACCGGTCACGCTGTGTTGCGTGCTTTGCAAAAACGCCTCCATGTCGCGCATCACGGGTTCGAGGTACTGCGCCTCATGGAGAAACATCCCGTACCACGTGCCGAGTTGCTCTTTCCAGTATTGTTGCCATTTGGTGAGCGTATGTTTCTCCAGCAACTTGTGTGCGTTGATAATCAGCAACGAACCGGCCGCTTCAAAGCCGACCCGCCCTTTGATACCGATAATGGTGTCGCCGACGTGCATGTCGCGTCCGATCGCCCAGCGAGCGCCGGTTTCTTCCACTTTCCGGATGGCATCCGCTTTATTCTCAAAGGCAACGCCATTCACGCCGCAAATCTCGCCCTGTGCAAAGTCGATTGTCAACGTTTCTTCTCCTTCCGCCTGAAGTTGCGAAGGATAGGCTTTGTCCGGAAGCGTCTGGTTGGAATGTAACGTCTCTTTTCCGCCTACGCTCGTGCCCCAAAGCCCTTTGTTGATGGAATATTCCATCTTGACAAAATCAGCCACGAAACCATTTTCTTTCAGGTAGTTGATTTCGTACTCGCGGCTAAGGTTCATATCGCGCGTAGGGGTGATGATTTCAATATTCGGAGCTAATACATCGAATGTCAAGTCGAAACGCACCTGGTCGTTACCGGCTCCGGTACTGCCGTGAGCCACGGCGTCAGCGCCGATTTCCTTGGCATAGCGGATGATGGCCAGCGCCTGGAAAATCCGTTCCGAACTGACGGAAACAGGATACGTCCCGTTGCGCAGCACGTTCCCGAATACCATGTATTTGATACTCTTTTCGTAATATTCCTGTTCGATGCTCAGGGTGGCATGTTTCACCGCGCCCAGCCGGTACGCCCGCTCTTCGACGGCTTTACATTCGGCTTCACTGAATCCGCCCGTATTGGCCAGGGCGGTATATACCTCATACTCTTTCTCTTTGGATAAATACATGGCGCAAAAAGAGGTATCCAATCCCCCGCTGAACGCCAAAACGACTTTCTTTTTCATCTTATATATTCCTTTTTAAATTTAATACTTCTCATTTTACAGCTTTCTGTTCTTCCAGTTTCCTGCGATCCTCTTCGTACATTCTTTTTTCAAGCATCAGGCAACGCGGGTCGTTCGGGTCGAAAAGCATGGCCGTGCAAATGCAATAACGCCGTTGGGTACGAACCAGCACGTCGTGATTGACGCATCCGTTGCACCCCCGCCAGAACGCCTCGTCGTCCGTCAAATCGGCAAAAGTGACCGGGAAATATCCCAGTTCGGTGTTCAGTTTCATCACGGCGCTGCCGGAGGTCAGACTGAACATCTTCGCTTTCGGCCACCGCAAACGCGCCAGTTGAAAAGCGGCATGTTTGATTCGTTTGGCCAGTCCGCGGTTACGGAATTTATCTGCCACAATCAGCCCCGATGTGGCTACAAATTGCTTGTTTCCCCAGGATTCAATGTAGCTGAATCCCGCAAATTCTTCACCGGCCAGGGCGATAACGGCCTTCCCTTCTTTCATTTTTTGCGCCACATATTCATGCGAACGTTTGGCAATGCCCGTACCCCGTACCTGGGCTGCATTTTCTATCGTTTCCAAGATGATGTCCACATATTGTTCGTGACTTTCGTCTGCAATCATTACATCAATCTCTATTTCTTTTTCCATTTTCACCTTTTACTCAAATAGTTGTATCAATTTGTTGTTTAATTGGGTTTGTATAATACGTTCCCCTGATTCCCGTTAATTTACGAATTTCTCCAGCGCCGCGGTTATTTGTGCGCGGCTGTAGCCTTCACGCGGGATGACCAGAATCGTATCATCCCCGGCGATCGTGCCGACAATCTCGCGCAAAGCATGACGGTCAATGTCGGACGCAATGCCCATGGCATAACCCGGGCGCGTCTTTATTACGGCCAGATTGCCTGAAAATTCGACTTTTAACGGCGTTACATCGGTTGGCGTATCCGTCGCTGCGGCCGCCGTTTCGGGTAAAGTATATACATAAAGGTCGTTTGTATCATGTTTCTTTATAATTTTCAATTGTTTCATGTCGCGCGACAGTGTAGCCTGCGTCACATCGTAGCCCTTGTCTGTCAGTGAACGAAGTAAATCGTCCTGACTGCGGATGGTTTCGGTGCACACAATGTGGCTGATAGCCTGCAATCGCTGTTCTTT
>JAISJX010000431.1 GCA_031261145.1 Tannerella sp. | reverse complement strand
AATACTTCCATTTTTTCGGGTTCGGGAATGAGGGATACCGGATTTTGCCCCCAAAGGTTAAGTGTGAATAAGGCTAAAACGAACAAAATTTTATATTTCATACGTGTATTATTTAGATAAATATTCTATTTTAAAACGATAGGAGATACTGCCTTCCCACCACATACAGAAATTCGTGCCCCAGAGATTATTGAAAAGGCAAAAATGGATACCTTGGTTTATATCAGGCAATGCCGTGGAATAATTTAATGTATTTCGTTCTCCTATAACGACTAAGGGGGCATCCAAACTGGTAATTCGGATAGCGCCTTTTGTCGTTATAATGTCAATATACCGGTCAATACCATGCATCTGGCGATTTCCGCCTTCTACCACGTCCATCATATCCACCGGTTCACCCATCTTTTCGGCGATAACCGACACAACTTCTGAAGGTATAAAGGACACCCAATAGGCTTCCGGCAGACGGACAGCCGGTTTGTTAATCAGCGAAACCGTCAGTTCCACCGTGCCGTCTTTTTGGAGGATGTATTGCGTTTGGATTTGTTCGGGCAGTACCCGTTTGTCGATACGCGCATCGCCGGGAAAAGACAGCAGGCAGTCAATCTGTTTGTCTTTGCCGGATTTGCCGACGGCAATATTCGTTGTCTGAGCTGTTATGGTGGCTGACTGCGCTTTCGTCTTCTCCAATTCCGGATTGCCGAACCATTGGTTGGGATAGATGGCAAATTTGTTTCTGCAATAGGCTTTCAGAAAAGCCCTGTAATCATCGACCGAAAAAGTCTGATAAGTAACTTCTCCGGCTATCATTTTCACATCGTTATGAGCAAAAATAAGAGCGCCGTTTTTGTTGATTTCTGTTGCCTTGTTGTGTTTTGTAATTTTTTTTGCGGCGACTGTACCGATGCCGTTTATGGCTATTTTCGCCTCAATTTGCAGGTTTTCAGGCAACAGTGCGATGGCTTTGTCTATATTCGCGGCTTTTTCTTTCCATGATTCTTCCATTAAACGAAAATCAGGTCGGTTTCTGGCAGCGTTGAAGACATCCACATCCGTTATATCCCAGTTTTTCAGCCAAACGGTAACGTCAAGTCCCCAGGTATGTTCGGCAACCAATCCCAAACGAACGGCAAAATCAATGGCGGTATCGCTTTCCGGATTTATTTTTCCGGTCTTTATCCACTCCGAATACAAACGTGACAAGGCGCGGAATTGCGCCATCATTACCGGAGAACTGGCATAGCCATAAATCCAGGTATCGCCGATTTCAGAAGTAACAACCGGCAGTTGTGATTTCATAGCGTTTATTTCTGTGGCAACGTCATTGAGTGTAGATGCAAAAATTTCGGCGCCGGGATACTTTTTCCGTAAATTGGCATAAATGTTTTTCACCTGTTCTGCGGTATGAGGGCCGTGATTATCGCCGGTAAAATTGATGGAAACAGCCGTTTTCCCGTCGGGCAGCGTCATATTCTCTCCGTATTCCCCCTGACACATCAGGATGATATCCCTGCCTTCGGTATTTCTCCATAAACAGAGAGGAGGCACCTGGGGTACAGCCGATTGATTATTGACGCCGATATGCAGAAAACGAATACCCGCATCATACAGCGGAGAAATAATACTGCGCGTATGTCCGGGCACATCCGTCATTTTTGCGGCAATGGTCTTTTTATCGAAACGCTTATCCAAGCGTTGCGACAGCCGGAGGGTGGTCGCAAAAAGGTCTTTCGTCGCCGCTTCCGATTCAAAGGTATAGGGTACGCCATTCCAGACAATGTCTCCCCGTTCGATGGCTGCTTCGAGTTTTTTCACGGCATCGGGCGAGGCTTGTTTGAGATAGGCGTCTATCAACCACGAGCCGGTCGTCCACACATACCGGTCGTTTACGCCTTCGGCGCGAAGTTGTTCCCCTACTGCTATGGCTTTAGGAATAAACTCGGTGATATACCGTTGCTCCACTTTCGAGGCCAAATCGGTGTAGCCCACATCCAAGTGCGTTTTGAAAATGACATGCACTCTTTCTACTTGGTTTTGAGCCGATAATCCTTGTACACAAACGGTAAGGATTACTGATAACATTACGTTTCTAATATTCATATAAAATTACTGTTAAATTACTTGTTTTTCAGAATCAGTAACCATCCTTCCTTGCTTTTTACCGGAATGATTTCATCCGTTTTGAATGTCTTCTCCTCTTGGAAATTGTCCACAAAAGGCGCTTCCAATATTGCTTTTGCCGGATCAATGCCCAACTTTTCCCAGTCGAACGACAGGTGTATTTGTTGGTCTTTTTCGTCAAAATTACCGATGCTTATCAGCGTTTTGCCTTCGCGGACGTAAGCCGTCGCTTTCACATTCGGGTGATCGGTTTTGACGGGGCAGGTCTTGTCCCAATAACCAATCATTTGCGCCTGCTCTATCCCGAACAAATTCCAAACTTGCCACACAGGAAAGGGCGAAGGGGGCGGCTCACATTCCCACGAATGTCGGGCGGTAGAGCCATAAACCATGCCCAGAAAACGGTTTCCGCCACTTTGAAGCATATCGCTCATCTGCCCGAAAGGAATACCTGAGCAAGTCACGAACCATTCATCAGGCATCATCCTGTTATATTGAAAGCTTTCGCCAAACCAAAGCCTGTCCACATAAGGGAAAAAATCGGTATATTGATTCGCTGCCCCAATGGAAAACCCTGTATTTGAGTGCAGGTCTATCAGTGCGCCGGGGCGATATTCCGCCATGATTTTACGGATTCTTTTCAGTACTTCACGGTCGAACGAAACATCATCCAGATAAATGCCGGCTATTTCGTAATTTTCGAACATCCAGCGCAAGCCTTCCAGATAGTAATTGATCCAGCGGGAAAAACCACTCAACACAATGGCTGCATCGTGGCCTTGATTCGGCAGTTCGGTAAACCAGGCCGGTTCATAATCTTCTATCAGATGCTCTTGGCACCAAGACAAACCTTTGCCGGGGCCGGGAAAGAATATCTCGTGACCCAGACTTCTCAAGGCTTGAATCTCTGCCACATAAGTGGTAATTTCCCGAATGGTATAATATAGCTTTACTTTCCGGTTGGATTGATGTTGCTCGCGGATAAAATTTTTCAGCGGCTCCTGTTGTAAGATAAACGGATAGTTGATAACCGGATTCAAGTCATTGGCATGATGCAGATTGATGATATTCGCGCCGTCTTTTATTGCCTGAGCCAACGTTTCGTCATTGGTGTGCCAGGTGTGATAATATTTTTCCGAAAAATGTTTGGCCGGATTCACGGCTTTGGCGGGCGTTATCAACAAGGCAAATTCAAAATCCAGGGGAGTATCCGAAAGGCTACAATTTCCGGTTGAAGCGATTACTTTGGCAGCTCCGCCGTATTTCCCGGTCATGCGAATTTCCCCCTTGCCGTCATTCGCCCATGTTTTGGGTGGTGCCGGATGGTAAATAGTAAGCATCGG
>JAISJX010000419.1 GCA_031261145.1 Tannerella sp. | reverse complement strand
AATACTTCCGGGCGACCGGCGACCGGCGCGCCATCGAATTACTTACCGACATTGCACATGGTTTGCCACAATACATCAGTCGGACAGACCGCCCCATCGGCGGCTTGCCTTCCGGCGGTATGTGCGAACGGGTCAATCTGAGCGATTGGGAAGGAAAAAAGAATGTGGGCGGCAATATTTTCGGACGATCTGTCTGGTGCGAAACGGCAGGTATGCTCACCGTAACGCAACTTCCGGGTTTGTATATCCAGCCCGACCAAGGGTTTTATGCCGTCTTGGACAATATCCAAGCCGATTTACTCGAAACAAACAAGAAAGGAATTCGTTTGCGCCTAAGTAATCCGACTCCTTTTCCTGCCGATGTAAAAGTGTTTTCCGAATCAGGCAAACAAGCGCAAAGTACACTTTTTCAGCTAAATAAAGGAAATGTGCAAGTCGTGCATTTAGCGGCTAACGAATCGAAAGAAGTCTGGTTTGAGTAGTCTTGAAACATGATTTTATGAAGATTTATAATAATCTGCGTTCATCTTTACTATCTGCGTAATCTGCGTGCTAAAATACGTATGAAACAGCCCCTGTATTGATGAATAGGAATCTTTTTTGTAAATACTTACTGTATTTTATACATAAAGTAATTTCTTAATAATAAGAATGTTATTATATTTTATAAAACAATTTAACGAATACTTACTGTAAAAAGTACAGTAAGTAAATAGAGGCAAACATTCTCAATTCTCAATTCTCAATTAGTACATTCTCTCAGCGTCAAAACGGCTTCCGGCCCCATATTGAAAAGCAAATCCACAATACTCAGGTTTGGAATAAACCCATATTTCTCCCGAAAGACCTGATAATAAGGATGTGGGTGGAATGTGTCGTCGGCTTCCGCGTGTCGCGGATGAATGTTATTCCTGAAATCGTTCGGAACGGCGACTTCATAACAGGATGAAACGCTTAGCTTGGGATGAATATCCAACAAGTTGCAAATCAGCTCCTGCAAAGCCTGATTGAAATCAAACAGGAACTCGAATTTCTGTTCGTAAAAGGGTGCGAAATCATCCTCGTAGTACTCAAAAAAAGGACTCATGCCATACGCCGACACAAGCGCATTCCAATGGATATGACGCCAATGGCCATGCTCCGAGATACGCATCTCTTTGGTCGGGTATTTCTCCGTTTGCGGTTTTTCCACGGGAACGGTAAGCGTCTGAACGCCATTAGATACAGCTATCACACAACGATTTCGATAGCTCTGTTTCTGATAGTTCTCAGCCGCCTCAATCACAGCCGATTCAAACGAAAACAGCTTGCAATAATATTGCACGGGAGCCAGATAAGCCGAAGACAGATAGACCGTTGCCATCAATTCATTTGCTTGAATAAACGCGCTTTGTCTTTACTGTACCAACAAAACCACACATTCCCAATAATCGAACGCGAAGGAATCAATCCCAAGTGGCGGGAATCAATGGCATCGTCTGCGTTATCGGACAGCATCCAGTAATAATCCTGCCGGAAAGAATAGGCCGGTATTTCTTTCCCGTCAATAAGCAGTTTTCCGTCACGAATCAGGCCCTTTTCCCCTACTTCCCGCAGGATAGCTTCCCGATAGATAATCAGGTTTGCCGAATCCATTTTGTACGGCTTCCCTGTGGTGGGGATTGCAAATGTATAATTCCCTGTATCTTCCCGAACCCGTTCGATTTTCACAATTTGCGGCAGATTCTCCCGGATCAGCCTTTCTTCTTTCAATGTCAAGCGAATCGTCAGGCACAGGGAATCTTCCGCGATGTCCCGGTAAGGAATCTGCAAATCGTGCAAGGTTTCCAGCAGCGGCTCTTTGATGTCTTTTCGGATACGAAACAGGTTTTCAGGCGCGGGAGCATCCTTCAACAGCCGTCCGTTTATGCAATAGCCGTCCTCCGTGATTTGCACCGTATCGCCGGGCATCCCCACACATCGGCTGAGAAAGGTGGGAGGCTCCGGCGCATCTTTTTGAAGGGGACTCTTAAACAGGACGATCCGGTTCCGCCCCGGATTCATCTTTCCCGTAATCTTGTTTACCAGCACAAAATCACCTTTTTGCAGGGCGTCATTCATGGAAGCGGTCGAAATACGATACGAACCGGCGCAAAACATTCGTATCCCTGTTACAATCAGGATTATCAATAGAATACCTACCACGTATCGCAACAGAGATTTCATTCCGCTTCTTTTTTACCGGTTTTCAATCGGAGTGCACCATCCGAAACATACGTTTCCAACGGAGACCGCCATTGAATAAATTATAATCTTTATCAATCGAAAGCCAAATCAGAATCGGTTTCCCAACAATATGGTCTTCAGGCACAAAGCCCCACGAACGGCTGTCGGAGCTTTTATGACGGTTGTCGCCCATCATAAAATAATAGTCATACTGAAACGTATAACTGCTTGCAGGCTGACCGTTAATCAGCGCTTTTCCACCCGGTTGCACCTCCAATTGATTATGCTCGTAGTTGCAGATACAATGGCCGTAGAGCGCCAGATTCCACTCGTTTAGCTCAATGGTCATCCCTTTTTTCGGAATCCATAACGGCCCGTAATTATCTCGCGACCAACCGCTACGATAACCTATCGGATATGTAAACGATCCGCTGTCGTCTTTTTCGACTTTCACCTGTTTCACGGTCGGCATCTGCTTCACGACAGCTAAGGCTTTCTTTGTCAGAGGCAAACGATAAATCGGATTAAACAGTCCATTTTCGTTCATCGTAAACCCGGCTGCCTGCAAATCCAGAAAAGAACCTCCATCTGCAGAAGCCAGTACGCGGTCTATTTTACTGACTTCCAATTTACGGAATAGATCTTCCGTAAAGACCGAACCATCCGTTTCGATGTAATAGTTCAATTGCATATCTTCGGGATTTTCAGCCGCTTGTCCATTAATATACACCTGATTATCACGTATCAACAACGAATCGCCCGGCATTCCGATACAACGTTTCACGAAGTTTTCACGTTTATCAACGGGACGATAAATGATCGGCCCTAAATACTCTTTGACTATCTCCCTGCTATTCGAATCCACCATCGTATAATAATCGGGATTGGGTTGTTTAAGCGCAACCGTGTCGCCTGCCGGGAAGTTAAACACCACAATATCATATCGTTTCACACTGCCGAAACCTTTCAACCGTTTATAGCCCCATTCCGGCCAGTCAAAATACGATTTACAATTCAAGAACGGAAGCGTATTCTGTACCAGCGGAAAAGACAACGGCGTGTTCGGCATGCGTGGCCCATAGCTTGCCTTGCTCACAAACAGATAATCGCCTACCAACAAAGATTTCTCTAACGAAGAACTGGGAATCTGATAGTTCTGAAAGAGAAACAAATTGATCACGTAAACGGCCACTAAAGCAAACAGAATATCGTCCACCCATTCAAGGAAATCGGTCGTTCTTTTGTTTTTAGATTTTTTCCATGCCCCCCAAGGAATATACTTCGTCAGGTAAATATCCACAAATACAATCAGTCCGATGAGCAGCCACAGATTCTCCACCCAAATGCAAAACAGGATGTATAGAACTCCCCAAATACTGAAATTAACCCACTGTCTTTTTTCAATCTTTTTCATTATGCTATATTTTAGTATGTTTCTTTTCTAAAGCGTCGAGCGCGTCCGGTTTCAATCGTTCGCCTCCAAATGTAATAAATCGTTCATTCCCAGAAATCCTTTTTTCCCCACGGTAAACTCCGCCGCCAGAACAGCGCCCAATGCAAAACCGGCGCGACTTTTCGCATCATGCTTTATCCGAATGGAATCAACGTCTGATTCATAGATGATTTCGTGAATGCCGGGAACTTCATCCTCGCGTATCGCTTCGATGGACAAATCACCGGGCCGGTCGCTTTCGCCGAGCTTCCACTGTTTTTTACGGTCAATTCGCGCAAGCAGGTCTTCCGCCAGCGTGATGGCCGTTCCGCTTGGCGCATCCAATTTGTGAATATGATGCGTTTCCGATATATGGACGTCATATTCAGGGAATTTATTCATCAGTTTCGCCAAATAGTTATTCAAGGCAAAGAAAAGGTTCACCCCGATGCTGTAATTGGAAGCATAGAAAAACGTCTTGCCTTCTTTTTCACAGATGGTTTTCACCTCGTTGAGCCGATCCAGCCAACCGGTTGTACCGGCCACCACGGGGATATCGGCGGCAAAACACTGCCCGAAATTTTCAAATGCCGCTGACGGCGCCGAAAATTCAATCGCCACTTCCGCACTTCTAAATGCCTCCGAACGGAAATCGTCCCTGTTATCCACATCAATAATCGACACGATCCGGTGTCCCCGTTCTAATGCTATCTTTTCGATGGTTTTACCCATCTTTCCGTAGCCAATAAGAGCTATCTTCATTAGTTAATTATTATTAAATTTTCATCCTGAGCAAATATTCTTCGCTATAAAGGTGCAAATATAAAGAATTTGTCTTAGATTTGAAATAAAAATGTAAGGGTACACAAAATTATGGAACGATTATTACACTATGCATGGAAATATCGGCTATATTCCAAGCCGGATTTTTGCACGACGGAGGGGATTCCCGTCGAGGTGATTGACCCCGGAATACAGAATACGGATGCCGGCCCTGATTTTTTCAATGCCAAAATCCGGATTGCCGGCACAACATGGGTCGGAAATGTGGAAATCCATCAGAAGGCGTCGGACTGGCTGAGCCATCGTCACGACCATGATCAGGCGTATGATTCAGTGATTCTGCATGTAGTGGAGGAAAACGATACGGTCATCTGCCGCACTAATGGAGAACCTGTTCCACAGGCCGTTATCCATATTCCAAGCCGGGTGATAAACAGTATCGACTGGTTGCTTGCGCGTGATACGCCGTTGCCTTGCGCAGAAAGGATTCGCGAAATTGAGCCTTTACACCGGTCGGCATGGATAAGTGCGTTGCTCAGCGAGCGGTTGGAACGGAAAACGGACGACATCTATAAACGTTTGGAACAGTGCGGAGAAGACTGGAACGAGGTCTTTTACATCACGCTGACACGCAACTTTGGATTCAGCGTCAATGGCGATGCTTTCGAGCGGCTGGCCAAAAGCCTTCCCTTCCGCTACATCCTCAAGCAACGGTGTAACAGCCTGCAAATAGAGGCTTTATTTTTCGGACAGGCCGGATTGCTTGCCGAAGAGCATGAAGACGAGTACTATCAGTTGCTGCAACGCGAATATTCGTTTTTACAGAAAAAATACGATCTCAAACCGTTAGAGCACTTTTTGTTCAAGACATTACGAACGCGCCCGATCAATTTCGTCTATCTGCGGTTAGCCGAGTTGGCCGCCATCTGGGCAAATAACGACACGCTTTTCTCTAAGATTCTGGAAGAAAACCCGATGGAAACGCTGATAAATAGCTTCAATGTCTCATTGTCCGAATATTGGGATACGCATTACCGTTTTTGGGTTTCTTCGCCGGAAAAGAAAAAGACAATCGGCATCAATACCACCTATATTATCCTGATAAATACCGTGGTTCCGATTCTTTTCGCTTACGGAAAAAAGAAACAACAACCGATCTATTGCATCCGGGCTTTACAGATGCTGGAAGATATTCCGCCGGAACGCAACAGTCTTATCACGACTTTCACCAACGCCGGTATGACGGTGAAAAACGCCTCCGACACGCAGGCGCTTATCCAATTGCGGCGCGAATATTGCGAAAAGAAAAAATGCCTCTATTGCCGGATTGGTTTTCACCTGATTAAGCAGGCGCAGGATGTATGAAACGGCGGCGTTTTTCGTCCGCAGTATAAAATAGTTCGTTCTCTTTTTTAGCATGTCATTGTTTTTTCCTAATTTTGTCCCTGATAATAAGACAATAGATGAGATACGAGATATTCAGGCGGTTGTTGTTTTTGTTGCCGACAGTTTTTTTCCTGTTCGGCCTTGCCTCTTCATGCGCCAATATGGCGACTCCGAACGGTGGGGCTTATGACGAAGAACCGCCTCGTTTTGTGAGCAGTATGCCAAAAGTTCACCAGACCAATTACACCGGTAAGAAAGTGGAAATCCGGTTTGACGAATTGATTCAAATCGAAAAACCGTCCGAAAATGTCATTATCACGCCCCCGCAGATAAACCTGCCCGACGTCAGGGGAATCGGAAAAAAAATAACGGTCGAACTGAAAGATACGCTCCGGCCAAACACGACCTATACGATTGATTTCACCAATTCCATCTCCGACAATAACGAGAAGAATGTGCTTGAGAACTTCAGTTTTGCATTCTCCACGGGCGATGTAATTGATTCGCTTGAAGTGTCCGGTTACCTGTTAAACGCCGAGGATTTGGAACCTATGCCAAACATCCTGATTGGTTTACACGATGATTTGGCTGATTCGGCTTTTACGACCAAGCCTTTCCTTCGTACCTCAATGACCAACGAAAGAGGCCGGTTTACGATTCGTAACATTGCCGAAGGGAGCTACCGCGTGTACGCCCTGAAAGACGCTAATCGCGATTATCTGTTCGACCAGCCGGGTGAAGAACTCGCCTTCCACGATTCCATCATCACGCCGACATTTGAGTTTACAACTCGCCAGGATACGACTTGGAGGGATTCGACCACTGTTGATACGATCCGGACAGTCCCATATACCCGTTTCATGCCGGACGACATCGTATTGCGTCTTTTCAAGGAAAAGTTCCAGCGCCAATACATGCTTCGTCCCGAACGTCCGCAGGAAAATCTTTTCTTACTGAAATTCAATGCCCCGGTAGATTCGCTCCCGGAGACTGAGTTGCTGAACATTCCGGCGTCCGCAGACTGGTATCTCACCCAGAAAACGGATGGTGGAACCACCCTGAATTACTGGATAAAAGACTCGTTGATATATCAAAAAGACACTATCCTGTTGAGGGTTACGTATCCGAAGACTGATTCGCTGAATATTCCGCGTCCTCAAACCGATACGGTTCGTTTAGTGTACCGCAAACCGCCGCCGCCCAAAACCAAGCGTTCAAAAAAGAACGAACCGCCGCCGGTCAATTTCTTAGAGATGACTGCGAGCGTCTCAGGCTCAATGAATTTGCTTGACACGCTTTCCATTACATTCCCCGAACCGGTGCTTGATTTGTCCGGAGAAATCTTTAGTCTGGAGTTGCAACAGCAAGATACCCTGTGGATTCCTGCCGAATTTACGTTCCGGCAAGACACTGCGAACGCCCTGAAATTTTATATCGAACGCCCGTGGAAATACGGCGAAAGTTATCGTTTAAACGTCGATTCGGCAAGTATTTACAGCATTTATGGAAAATGGAACAATGTGTTTACCGCGAATTTCACGCTGAAGTCGCGGGATGATTACGGCCATCTGTACATTTATATAAATGGCGTATCCGAACCGGCATTTGTGGAATTGCTGGATGCAAACGACGCGCCCGTACGGAAAGCGCCCGTGAAAGACGGAGGCGTGCTGTTCCAAGACCTGACCCCGGGCAAATATTATGCCCGTATTGTATTGGATACGAATGAAAATGGGCTATGGGATACCGGCAACTATGCCGGGAAATTGCAACCGGAAAGGGTTTATTACTCCACCCAATTCTATCAAATGCCTGCAAACTTTGAGATTGAAGAAACATGGTCAGTTTCGCCCGAAACCGTTACGCGGCAGAAACCCATGGAAATAACGAAAAATAAACCGAAAGATGTCACAAAGCAAAAGCGGAATTATAAAGAGGAAGGCAAAAGTCGATCGACAAAGAGCAGCAGTTCGAGTATGCCGGGCATGCCGGGTGGGATGCGCTTTTAACAGATTGAGGTCTGTCGTTTTATACGGGCTGCTGTTAGTACCGGTAAATCTTTACGCGCAGACGTGTCTGCCCCAGAATTTTTCCCTGAACCGGGGAGAGGTCGTGAATTATGATATTTACTTCAAATGGGGGCTTCTGATGCCGCACGCCGGCGAGGGACGCCTTTCGTATGGGGAGACAACATATAGCAACCAGCCGGCTTCATTATACCGGTTGCTCTTCCGCACAACCGGAGTCCTCGAATCCTTTTACAGGATGAGGGATACGTTTGAATGTCATTTTGCGCCATCCGATCATACCCTGTTATACAGCGTGAAGCGGTCGGATGAAGGAGGACGCTACACGGTGGACGAACTCACGTTTTCGTATGCAAACAACCGGACAGACATCCATTCCTACCGATATACGCCGAGAAAAGTACGCATCGACACAACGCTGACCGTAAAGTCAGGGCGGGTGACGGACATGTTGGGAACGACGTTCTTTGTACGGACGCTGGACTGGGAAAAATTAGATTCCGAAAACAATTTTCCATTGACGGTTGCCGTCGGACGCGATTTGGTCGCGATCATTCTCCGCTATCAGGGACAGGCCATCGTCGAACGGGATAATGTCAAATATAAGACCCATTATTTTTTAGTGGATATTTACGACGAGATTTTCACACAGAAAAAATCGGCTGCCGAACTCTGGGTGGGCGATGATGCCAATCATATCCCCATCAAAATCCGCTCAAAGTTAAAAATCGGTTCTGCCGAAATATACTACAAAAATTCCTCCAACCTGAAAGCGCCGCTGGACTGCCGGATAGAAACGGCGAAACCAAAACGCTAATACAGGGTGCAGGGTGCAAGGTGCGAGGTGCAAGGTACACGGTACACGACAATGGGTGCTCAAATCGTGTACCGTGTACCCTTTACCCTGTACCCTTTACCCGGTCTTAATTGAATCTTTGAATCGGAATTAATTATTAATTATTAATTGTTAATTATTAATTGTTTCCCTATCTTTGTACCCTGTAATTTATTATTCAAGTTTGATATGAAAAAGGCATCAACATTAATAGGGTGTATATTATGCTGTATGATAGCGTCGTTTTCGCTTAGTGCACAGCAAAAAAAGACAGGTCGCGACTATGCGGCCATCAGTAAGGATATCCTCAACCGCAAGTTGGAGCATCCCTACCTGCTGCTTGACAAGCCGGGTAAACAGGCCATACTCGACCGGGTGAAAAAGGACCCGGAAAGCGCACAACTCATGGATTTGCTCTTGCAGCAAGGACGCCGCGTCATGCTCAATACGGTAGAGCCGGAGCAGGCTTTCAACGATCCGGCAGCCCGTTATCTTGAGATTGCCGCGTGGGAACAGTATTTCGGCTTTTATCTGGGCGGGGCGCAGTTGCTGGCTTTCATTTACCAGATGACGGGCGACGAGGCGTATGCGCAGAAAGCCTTCCACTATGCCGACAAACTCTGCGCACTGGAAGGTTGGGCTGCCGGCTCGCACCGTTTTGAAATCATCTACCCCCGTGTGTGGCCGGAAGGCCCTGCGGACGATAAGGTCGTCTTTACGTACGACATCGCGACGGGCGACGCCGCTTTGGGATTGGGCCTGGTGTACGACTGGATTTATCCGGCGATAAACAAGGCGCAACGCGACCGTATCCGGAGCGGACTGCTCGAAAACGCTGTTCTCCGCGTGCGTGGCAACTGGGAATACCACTGGTGGGCTGAAGCATACAAATGTAACTGGGCGGCTATCGGCTACGGCGGAGTAGGAATGGCGGCGCTGGCTTTGCTCACCGAAGACCCGCAATTGGTGGATGTGGTAGCCCGTAGCTGTGATGGCTTCGAGAAAATGATCTCAAACTACGGCGAAGATAACGGTTGGGCCGAAGGACGTCATTATGCGTGGTATGGTATCCGCGACGCCATAGCCTTCCTCGACGCTATCAAACTGCTGACCGACGGCAAAGTAAACCTTTTCGACGCTCCCGGCTGGAAGCATCCGGGCGACTTTGGCCTCTACGGACTGACAGGCACCTTCAACGACGGTTTCAGTCCGGGAGCCATCGGTTTCTCCTATACCTTTAATAAATTGGTGAGCGAGTCGCGCGACGAGACCGCCATGTATTACTTAGAGCGTTTTTTCAGCAACGAAAACCGCAGTACCAACTTCTATGAACTGATATGGCCGCGTCCCACGGATGTCAAAGCCGTGAAGCCGGCCGTCGCTTCCAAATATTTTCCCAGCATCGACTGGGCGTTTATGCGTAAGGACTTTGAGAACGAAAACATGCAGGTGGCCGTCAAATGCGCCCCGGCTAACGATCCCCATCACGGCCATTTAGACGCCGGTTCGATGATCCTCACCTGGAACGGCGACATCATCGTGGGCGAAGTGGAGCAGCGGTTCTATGACCAGTTTTTCTTCAACGACCTGCGTTTCGACTACCTGTACGTGCGCAGCCTCGGTCACAATGTGATTCAGGTGAACGACGAGGAGCAGTTCCCGGCTAAACGGAAAGATCAGCCGTG
>JAISJX010000326.1 GCA_031261145.1 Tannerella sp. | reverse complement strand
TGTCAATTCTATCTTGCAAATTTCGTTTATCACAAACTAAATGCGTATATTTGGCGCAACGAATACAAACAGGATGGCTGAGAAGAACGAAACAGGAAAAACAGGTGAAGCGATAGCGCGTTCCTATCTGGAAATAAGTGGATATACGATTTTAGATACGAACTGGAGGTTTCATCGCTACGAGCTGGACATTGTCGCAACCAATGGCCGGGAATTAGTCGTTGTAGAAGTGAAAACCCGTTCGAGCGAATATTTGATTTCGCCCGAAGAAGCGATCGATGCCCGGAAAATACAACGCATTGTAGCCGCAGCGGACGCCTATATCCGTACGAAGCAAATCAACCTGCCCGTTCGTTTCGATATTATCTGCCTGATAAAAGACAAACAATCTTATACGGTTGAACAACATTACGAAGACGCTTTTTATGCACCGGTTAAAATTTGATTAGTATGAATATTGAAGATGTACGTGACTATTGCCTGAGCCTGAAAAACACGACCGAATCGTTTCCATTCGACGAGGTTTCGCTGGTTTTCAAAGTGGAAAACCGAATGTACCTGTTGATTACATTGGATGAACCCGATCCGCACGTCGCCGTCAAATGCGACGCCGACCAGGCGGAAATTCTGCGCGACCGTTATGCCGCCGTAGCGCCCGCTTACCATTTTAACAAAAAATATTGGAACGACATTTACTTAAACCGTGATATGTCCGGCGACGAAATCAAACAGTGGATTCGCCATTCGTATCAGGAAGTGATCCGCAAACTCCCTGTTAAAGTGCGCGAACAGTATCTATCTGATTTCAAATAAAATAAATAGCCCCATGCCTCAACTTATTCACCTGCACGAAACAGCATCAACCAACCGGTATCTGCAAAAATGGGCGGACACCGGCGAGCCGGAAAGCGAAAGCGTGGTTATAACTGATTTCCAGACAGCCGGACGGGGACAACCTGGCAATCAATGGGAGTCGGAAAGCGGAAAGAACCTTACATTCAGTACGCTTCTTTATCCCGTCCATTTTACGGCGCAACAACCGTTCCTGATTACCGAACTGGCCGCCCTGAGCGTTAAATACACGTTAGACCATTATGTTCCGGATATTACGATTAAATGGCCAAACGATATTTACTGGAAAGACAAAAAGATATGTGGAATCTTGATTGAAAATGAAATAACAGGTAATTTCATTACTCGTTCCATCATCGGTATCGGGATGAACCTGAATCAGCAAACGTTTCACAGTGGCGCGCCTAATCCTGTTTCACTGACGCAAATCACCGGCCGGTCCTGCGACAGGATGGAGGCGCTCGACCGGTGGCGTTCCATTTTCCACCCATTATACCAGCAACTTGAATCCGGAGAAACGGAGCAATTTCATCAAAACTATATGTCGGCGCTTTACCGGCGTGAAGGTTTTCACGCCTATCAAGACGCAGAAGGCCGTTTTGAGGCGCGGATTCACCACATCGAACTGTCCGGTCACCTGACGCTTGAACGCAGAAATGGCGCTTTGTCACGCTACGCTTTTAAAGAAGTACAGTTTTTTTGATGTGAAATCCAACTGCATTTCTACATAACCGTATCTTGCTGTGAAAGATTTCCGTATCTAAGAAATTCTAACTCCGTAAAGGTCACATTCAGCAAAAAAATACATAAAAAAATAATTTGATTGCATTTTTTATGTATTATTTTTTCTGTATTATCGAAAAAATTAATACGTTTGCAGGGTCAAAGAGGACAAAATTTAGGAATAATTCCATAAAGTTTATGGTTAAAGTTTATGGTTGTAACTAAAAATGAATTGCCTATGAAGAAAAAGTAAGCGTAGTGAAAGAAAAGAACGTGGGAAAGAGATGCCACGTATCAAGAGAGTATTTTTAATATGGTAAGAACGTAAAATCCATTGGAAGTGTTCTTGCTTTTATCAATCAAAATCAAATAAAAGAATGAGAAAAATTAACTGTTTAGACCTATTTATTGTAAAATGGTCACAAATGCTAAGTATTGTAAGTATTATATTAATAGCAAACGTATTAGATGTCGGTGCAAAAGACCTGACCATTGAATCCAATCCGGATGGAACCACGAAAGTCATGGGGCCGGGAAATCGTGCAGACGGCTCTATGGAACGGATGCAACAGGGGGTTTCCGTATCCGGCGTAGTAAGCGACGAGAGCGGAGAACCGTTGCCCGGCGTAAGTATTTTGATTAAAGGAACAACAGCAGGCGTTGTTACCGATATTGACGGGAAATACGCCATAACAGTGCCTGCACAAAGTTCCGTATTGATTTTCCGGTATATCGGTTATACAGAACAGGAAGTCAGCGTCGGAAATCAGCATGTACTCAACATCACGTTAGTGGAAAGTGCGACCGGACTTTCGGAAGTTGTTGTTACAGCCTTGGGTATGACGAGAGAGAAGAAAGCTCTTGGATATGCCATGACCGAACTGAAAGGGGATGATATCATCAAATCAAATGTTGTGAATCCTATCAACGGCTTGCAGGGAAAGGTTGCAGGCGTACAGATAAATATGGGCGCTTCCGGCCCCCAATCCTCACAGCGTATTTTGATACGTGGAAATACGTCCATGTCGGGTAATAACCAGCCCATTTTCGTGATCGATGGGATCATTGTGGATAACGAGACCACCAAAACGGGAGATAAGTTTGAGCGCGACTTTGGTAACGAACTGAAAAACCTGAACTCCGATGACTTCGAGAGTGTTTCCGTGCTCAAAGGCGCTGCTGCTACTGCGCTCTACGGTTCGCGGGCATCCAACGGCGTCATTTTGATTACCACCAAGCGCGGCAAGAAAGGCGACGGATTGGGTATCAGTGTCTCGCATACCGAGCAGTGGGAGGAACTCTACGCTTTCCCTGATTTGCAAAACGTGTTTGGTATGGGCGCCAGTCCGGTATGGCCTGATGCAAGCAGAACCATCTCGAACGGTGTCAATTTCGGACCTGCATACGACGGTTTGCCTTACAATGTGGGAGGTGTTTACGACGGTATTTACAAGAGTTATGACGACAACCTGAAGAATATGTATCGTACCGGACACTATTCCAATACGAACGTTGCCGTATCTGGAGGCA
>JAISJX010000087.1 GCA_031261145.1 Tannerella sp. | reverse complement strand
CCAACCGGGCGCGTAATCCGTCTTCATACGGATACGTCCGGGCGGCAATCACGTCATACTCCCACTGCCCGTCCGTCTTCACAAAACGGCACAAGGCCATGTCCAATCCGTCGAGCGATGTCCCGGACATCAATCCAAGCACGTTATACATTGTTTTCATACTGCAAGGAACGCAAAGATTCAAAAATACAATGAGCCGGCGATGTTTTTGAATCTTTGCGTAAAGACCTGATTTTGATGTTTAATTATTTTATTTCCCTGACTTTAAGGCTCCGGTAAGCGACTTCATCACCATGATCCTGCAAGAGGAAGTGACCTTTCGGCGCTTCACCGAACGGGCCATTCTCGCTATACGATTTGTGTGCAAATTTGCTGCCTTTCACCAATTCGCGGAAAGCGTCCGAGCCGCGTTCGTACTCCAACGTCTTGAAGCCATTCAACCAGTGTTCTACGTGATTGTTCGGATAGACTTTGATAACGGCCTGATTCCATTGGCCTACTCCGCTAAAGCGTTTGTTCTTAGCCGCAATCAAATCATAGAGGCTCGCCGCCGTACGGCTTCCGGGGAACGAGGTATAAAGTTTGGCGTCCGGATGTATGTTATCGTCTAATACCTGATATTCAAGTCCGAAAGCGGAACCCTTTTGTTTTTCGCTTTCCGTCACAAAATATTTGATGCCGCTGTTGGCGCCTTCGGTGATTTTAAATTCCACGCTCAGTTCAAATGCGGAAAATTCGTCGTTCGTCACAATATCGCCTCCATTGGTGGATTCTTCGCCTTTCGCCTGGTTTACGATCATCTGCCCGTCTTTTATTTGCCAACCATGTTCGGGAAACGCATCTTTATGTGCGCGGCGCCATCCGTTGCTTGTTTTTCCGTCAAACAATAATTTCCATCCGGCAGCTACTTCCTGCTCGCGCAAGGTGTTCGGAATCCGGTTTATTTCCGGCGCCAAAGCTCCCTGTTGCAGGCTTGCTTCCAAGTTATCCGTCTTGATACGAATATTTTTCCACTTGATTTCTTTTCCGTCTAACTCCGCGTTACTGCCAATGGAATGTATCTGGAAAGCGATAAAGCCATTCGATGTTTCTTCGTCATACAGGTTGGACGTATTCACGCCGTTCAACCAAATACGGATGTTCTTGCCGATGGCTTCGATGCGGTAATGATTCCAATCGGTCTTACTGTAAGCGGCTTTCCCGGCTTCGTTGTCGGTCAGGGTGACTAACCATCCACGGCGGGCTTCGTCGTAAATACCTCCGCTCCATGCGCGGTCGGAAGGATCAATTTCGCATTGGTAACCATGCACGCGCCCATTCTGATAGTCCGAGCTGCTTTCGCTACGGAACTGAACGCCTGAATTTAAGGCAGGGTCGCAGATCACGTCAAATTCAAGGATAAAATCGCCATAATCCTTTTCGGTCGCCAAAAAACTGCTTGGTTCGCTTTTTGTGGAGACTCCGATCAAGACGCCATTTTCCACTTTGAAAGGCGCTTGTCCGTTCAATTGTTTGAAACCGGTCAGGTCTTTTCCGTTAAATAAAACGGTCCATCCGTCATTCGATGCGTTACAGGCACCCAGCAGCAGTACCAACGACAAGGACAGTGTTGCTAATTTAAAAAATGTTCTCATAACTATAACTATAAATGTTTGTAAATTAATATATTAATATCTTCTCTTTCTTTTTGATTCTAACTAATACACACTGCGGATTTGGCGTTTCACTTCGGCAACCGCCGGAATGACTTCTTCGTCAAAATTCGTCCACTGACATTCGAGGGATAAATTTCCCTGATAACCAATCTGTTTTAATGCTTTGAAATAAGGTGTGAAATCATCGCCTTTCACGCCGGGAGCCGTCCGTTTTTCTTTTTCCGCAATGTGGCAATGGCGCAACGAGGCGCCGGCTTCCACCAATGCCTGTGCGTCTTCATCCACACAAGCCATGTGATAAAAATCGGCTAATACGCAAAGATTCGGATGATTGACAGCGCGTACAATCTCCATTCCCTCGCGTACCGTATTAATAAAATTGGTTTCTTCACGGCGCAACGGCTCAATCACCACCACAACGTCGTATTTTCCTGCTATCAACGCTATCTCCCGGCATAATCCGGCAAACCGGGCGACCGTTTCCGCCCTGTCCGCACCCTCTTCAACAGCACGGGCTTTTCCGCTGCCTAACACTGCGATTTTCACGCCGACCTGTTTAGCGCGTCGCATGGCTGTTTCCGTGTAACGAAGCACAGTTTCCTGATTGACCTCCGGCCCGGTCAGTTTGATTTCCCCCGGAAAAAAAATGTTTCCCGAATAGAGCGGAAGCACGGCTTCGGAAGCGTCTTTCAGGTTGGCGGCAAAGTCCGTATCGGGCTTATCCGGTATCAGGAAACCATTGATGCCTATCTCTACATAACTGCATCCTGCTTTTTGCATGGCCGGGGCATTCTTTACAGAAGTGCAAACGCCTATCCGTTCGCTTAAATCCTGCGAAAAGAGGGAGAGCGAACCTGCCAAGAGAAAGAAAAGTGATAATACTGTTTTTTTTGTATCCATGATATGATTGATAAATGATTACACAGGGAGGAACTACATTCTGTTTCGCAAATGACTACTGAAAATACAGTTCCTTCCTGAAATTAAATTAAAAATGATAACCCACTCGTATAGCGGCCAAAGCCTGACTGTGATCGTTCGCTACATTATATTTGAAGTCCATGCCGATGGAAATCTCATACGTTACACGAAATTCGCCTCCCAGACCGATATTCATTCCCAGACGGGTATGCGAAGTATGAACACGTTCTTTCAACAGAAAGTGATAGATGTCTTCATCCAAATTCCAAATGGACAGACTGACTCCTCCAATCGGATAAAATGAAAAATCACGTGTCACATCCACTACATAATGGCCGTCCAAATCCATATACCAGCCATCCACTCCGTTATTTCTTATCAAGCGCGTCACCGAGGGTGCAAAACGGATATCCGGGAAAAGATTATACCGGAAATCAACTCCGATGGTTGGATTCTTACGATCGGTCGCATAGCCTAAACTCCCGCCGACCGAATAATGAGCTGTTTGTGCATATCCCTGCATGGCAAAGATTGTCAAACAGATTACAAATAATACTTTTTTCATCTTCTAAACAGTTTTAAATTTTCACTTCGTTTTCAGGCGGTCGCCCGCACTGTTTACAATACTCCGGTAGTATTCTTCGTCATACCCCGGAAAATCCGGTGACGCCGGCAATCCGTACGGATTACGTTTGAATACACCGTTTTCTTCCTTCTTCACATTGCCGTCGATATATTTGACTGACAGATATTCGCCTAATTGCTTCCAGCGCGCCGTCACCTGATCGGCATTGGTCGTGCTGTACCATGTCAGGAATTTAACGGCCTCTTTCGGGTCTTTACCGTACAGTTCCTGAGCGGCCTTTTCGATGGCAGGCAATGATTCCGTATAACCGCCTTCTATTTCTTCCTGCAACTTACGGATGTCCTGAATCATAAAACTGTACTTATGATAAGCCATATTCGCCACCCAGTTATGAATCCAGAAAGCGGAAGTCCACGAGAATGTCAGCAGATCGCCGTTGCCTACCCGGTAACATTCAGGCGCTTGCAATGAGCCGCAATAGACGGGATTGAATACCGCCATATCCGCATCGTCCACACCAAACCAAAGGATACCGCCAATCGCATCCGGCAACCAGTTCCGCATTTGGGGCACGATGATGAAACCCGTCTGTTGCGTCGCAATCGCCCGTTCGTTCAGATACTCCTGACCGTCCACCGTGAAGTGCATCGGACGCCAGCGGTAAGGCACTTTGTACGGGCCTGCTCCGGCGTCTTTCGTCATATCCAAATCCGTTCCTTCATAATGATCGCGCATTCCGTTTTGTACATCCCGTACCGAGAGTTTGCGGTTCGGTTTGATATACAAAGGCATCGGTTCTTTGGAGGGATCGCCCTTGATGAAATCGGCGAACTTATCCATTGTTTGGTCATACTTGCGGAAGAACGACCATACACGCGCCTCGCATCCCCGCAAACCGCCGAAATCGTACGGGCAATAGGCTTTTGTAAAACTGAAATCCTTGTCTTTTCCGGTGAAATAGCCTTTATCGCGGGCAAACGATACGACATCCGGCGCATACAGGCAATTTTCTTTGTCGTCAAACGGGATTTGCTGGATACGCGCCTGATTGGCATGAGCCGCAATGCAATCATCCGGGATGCGGATGGCCGCCCATACCGCGCCTTTGCTACCGGCTCCCTTGCCGACCATTTCCATTATCCAGGCTTCGTTCTTATCTGCAATCGAGAATGATTCGCCGCCACTGCAATACCCATGGGCCGCCACCAGCTCCGTCATGACTTTGATGGCTTCGCGGGCTGTTTTGGCGCGTTGCAAAGCGATGTATATCAGGCTGCCGTAGTCCATTATGCCGGTTGAATCCCCTAATTCGGAACGTCCGCCAAAAGTTGTTTCGGTGATGGCTACCTGATATTCATTCATATTACCGACAACGGAATATGTCTGTTCCGCCTGTGGAATTTTGCCGAGAGGCTTTCCCGTATCCCATTCGACGACATCCAGCATCGTCCCTTTCGGCCACGTCGCCGCAGGCCAACGATACATCTCGCCGTACAAATTATGCGAATCCGCCGCATAACTAATCATAACCGAACCGTCTATCGACGCTTTTTTACCAACCAGAAAGTTCGTACACGCCCACGCTTCTACGCTTATCAACAAACAAGCAAC
>JAISJX010000260.1 GCA_031261145.1 Tannerella sp. | reverse complement strand
CCGCAATGACAAGACTCTACAGGGTCAAGCCCGCAATGACAGAAAGAGTAGTAGCAAAAAAGTCGATTTTGTGTTAATAAGAAGTCGGTTTTTTAGTATCCTTTTCGTTTTTTTTACCTTATCTTTGTCCCATGTTTGAAAATCTAATAGCTGAAAAAAGAATGTTAACTCAAAGAAAACACTCGAAAGTGTTTTTTAGTTAAAAAATAATAATTATACAAATAAAGTAAACAAGTAATGAAAAAGAAATTATGTACAATCGGAATGCTGTTATCTATGTTGTATTTGATAACAGCTTGTAGCGGAAGTGGTAAATCTTCGGTCGAAAATTCGACCCAATCAAAAGAGGAATTGCGAAAGGAGTTTCTGAAACTTCAATTCGGAATGTTCATTCATTTTAATATGGCCACTTTTCACGAAGTGGAGTTTTCCGAACGTGAAGACCCCATGACTTTCAATCCGACAAAATTGGACATCGGACAATGGGCGGATGCGGCTCAATCGGCGGGAATGAAATATGCCGTTCTCACGACAAAACATCATTACGGATTCTGTTTGTGGGATTCCAAAGTGACCGATTATGATATAGCGGCTACGCCATTAGCCGGTCGTGATATTGTGAAAGAATTTTGTGATGAATTTCGGGCGAGAGGGATTGAGCCGTACTTGTATATTCCGATAAGCGACCGGACACTCGGAATCCTCGATACCCTTACCATCCGAGACAAAGAACTCATAAAAACCCAGTTGCATGAATTATTGACCGGATACGGGAAAATAGGAGCATTAATTTTCGACGGATGGGGAAATTCCGAAGTGGTTTGGACTCATTCCGACTACGACGAGATTGTCGGGTATGTCAAGTCCCTTCAACCGGATATTCTGGTTACAGACCACTATCAGGTTCAGCGGGCAAGAGCAAAAGACACAATCTATGGAAAGTTCCAGAAAGACCCTGACGGAAAGGAATTTATCACCTTAGAAGAAGCCTATCAAGTAAATGATTTCCTGAATTTCGAAGAACCTCTCGGCGAATGGGCATGGGCGCCCGAAGGAAATACGTTTGCCTCCCAGCAAGAAACAACCATCCAAAGTCTGTGGTTTTGGAAAGAATCCTTCCCCACGGAAGAACTGATGTCGGCGGACGAAATAGTGAATGGTCATATAAACGTGCTAAAAGAAAGAAGTTGCAACCTGCTTCTCAATTGTGCACCCAATAAAGACGGGCTTTTGGATGATAATGTGGTTAAAAGATTAGCGGAAGTTGGATTGTTATACAAAAATGGAAAATGAAAAACTATCTTTTATTTGTATTTCTTTTGTTTTTGACAGAATATAGTTCTGCTCAACACATCCTTTCTGTAGAGAATTTGCGTTGTGAATATATGCACAATCCGCTGGGAATTGATATTCCGCAACCGAGATTTAGTTGGGAACTGGCATCCGCCGGAAAGAACAAAAAACAAATCGCCTGGCAAATAGTAGTTTCTACAGACCCTGCTGCTTTGGCAAAAGGGAATGTGGACGCTTGGAACAGCGGAAAAATAACCGGAAACGAAACAAATCAGGTAAACTATCAAGGAAATTCCTTGAAACCATTTACTTATTATTATTGGAAAGTCTGTGTTTGGGACGAACAGAGCAAACAATCGGCATGGAGTCCAATAGCAAAATTTTCGACCGGTCCATTGGCGAAAAGCGATTGGAAAGCGCAATGGATTGGCGACATAGATGTTCCGATTACGCCTGAGAACAGGTATTATCCGCACTTCGGTTATTTTTCCGATCACGCCTCCCTGCCTTATGTTGAAAAATGGGCGATTATTGATCTGGGTGAAAAACAGACGGTGGACGAAATAAAGCTCTATCCTGCGGTTGAAAATGAAAAACTGTTCCCGCTTCATTTCAAAGTGGAAATAGCCGATGAAACCGATTTCATTCAGGCGGAAATCATTGCCGGTGAATTGAAAGATGCTGTGGATCCTAATTCTTTGCCATACGTTGCAAAACTGCCCGTCCCCACCAAAGGACGCTATGTGAAATTGACAGTCACAAAGTTACCTTCCGACAAACCGGATGTATATGAATACGCTTTAGCCGAGTTTGAGGTATTGTACCAAGGGAAAAATCTGGCGCTGAACAAACCGGTACGTGTATCCGACGAAAAAATAGAATTTCAAGGACTGTGGAGTGACGGCAATTGTAAATGGAGTTCCGAATTATTGACCGATGGCTATTGCAAGGTGAAAGCGGGAGATTATTATGCCAATGTGGATTATTACGCCAATGTACCTCCTTCGCCGCTATTACGTAAGGAAATCAAGATTAACAGGAAAATAAAACAGGCATTTTACTGTACTTCCGCATTAGGCATTTACGAAGCTTATATCAACGGGAAAAAGGTAGGCAGGCAAATCTTGGCGCCGGAGTGGACGGATTACGACCACCACGTGCAATACCAGACGCATGATGTCAGTGATCTGTTGCAAAACGGGACAAACGTACTCGGTGTCATGTTGGCGGACGGATGGTATTCCGGCGCTCGTTGGACGCATCCGGGCAGAGGCGGATACGGCAGCCTTTCACGTAAGTTCATCGGGCAATTGGTGATTGAATACGAAGACGGCTCCTCCGAAACAATCGGTACGGACAATACATGGAAATACCTGGCACAAGGTCCCATTACGCAAGTTACCACTTTCGGCGGAGAAGAATATGAAGCGAAAAATGAACAACAAGGTTGGGATAAGCCCGGATTCGACGACTCGAAATGGATTACTCCGGCTGTCTATGCGAATGAACAGACCAATCTGTGCGCCCAAATGAATGAACCGATTGCTGTTATCAAAGAAATCAAAGCGGTAGCCGTTCATAAAACCGGTGAGAACAAATACATTTTCGATCTCGGACAAAATATGGTAGGCTGGTGCAAACTGTCTCTGCCGTACAATCCCAAGCAAACCTTGACATTCAGATACGCCGAAGTTTTGAACGATGATAAAACATTATATACCGGCACTCTGCGTGCTGCGCTGCAAACAGACGTGTATCACCCCGCCGGTGAAAAACGGATTGATTATGAACCGCGGTTCACCTATCACGGATTCCGTTTCGTTGAAGTGGATGGCTTGACACAGGCGCCCAAATTGAGCCATATTCTGGGTAAAATGGTGGCTTCGTCGTCGCCTGCAACCGGTACATTGGTCACTTCCAACAAAGAAGTGAACAAACTCTGGGAAAACATCCGATGGACACAATGGGGCAACATGATGTCCGTTCCCACCGATTGCCCCCAACGCGACGAACGGGAAGGTTGGATGGGCGATGCGCAGGTATTCACGCAAACAGCCATTTACAACCTCGATATGGCCGGATTTTACACCAAATGGGTGCGTGATATTCGCGACGACCAGTTACCCGACGGGCGCTTTCCCGATATGTCACCCAAGGACGGTGAATGGGCATCGTATTACAATGCCCCCGGTTATGCGGATGCCGGTGTAATTGTTCCCTGGAGAATTTTCCAGAACTACAACGATACGGACATCCTGTCGAAACAATACGATGCGATGAAACGGTTCATCGATTTCATTCACAAACGCAATCCGAATTTATTGTGGTTAGTTAGCCGCGGGCAAATGTACGGCGACTGGCTGAACGGCAACACTATTGTTTCGGACGATTATCCTAAAACGGGCGGACAGATTCCCAATGACGTTTATGCCACCATCTATTTTGCTTCGTCCACAGAGATTTTAGCCAAATCGGCGAAGTTGCTGGGCAAAGAAAGCGATTACGCCTATTACAGTTCGCTGGCAGACAAAATCAAAGAAACTTTTG
>JAISJX010000223.1 GCA_031261145.1 Tannerella sp. | reverse complement strand
GCGCAATTCGCTATGCCGCTGATGTATTCATGATTGCCGGGAACCATGTAAATGCCTGAAGGGGCGTACAGTTGCGCCAACTCCTTCTCCATTTGTCGGCTTCGCACCGGAACAATGCTGTTATCAATCAGGTCTCCGCTGATAAGAATCAAATCCGGCTGTTGTGCTTGAATCATCCGGACATATTTTTGCAATTGACCTTGCGTTGTCCCCATTCCCAGATGTATATCGCTCACGGCCACAATCTTGAAAGGGACTTCGGAAACGGATGCGGATTTGTTGATATCTATGTTGATAACTTGTGTGGCAGGATGTTGATAACGATAATATCCGTAAGATAATATGCAGATGGTCAATCCTAAAGAGACAATAAAACTGTACGGGAACGGATGGTTGAAAAGCCGGAATCCTTCAAAAAAAAGCAAAAGCAAAGACATATACAAGGTGAAAACAAGCCATCCGGTACTGTATTCGAAAAAGAAATGCGCCCATGCCGACGAGGATAGTTTGGCATTTCGGAAAGTCATTATTAATATCAAGGACAGCACACTAAACCAAAAGAATCCGGTGAAGACCCCTTTGACGAGCGGCGGGCAATGCTGAATCGCTTGCAATCCACGGAGATAAATATAAAAATTACCTCCCAGATAGGCGCATAACATCAGGACAAGTAGAACTGCCATAGCATCAGTATGTTTTGTCTATAATCGGATCGTCCGGCACACCGGACGCATCCGGTTTATTTTTTAGGATAACCTACCGGATTATTCATCAGCGGGAGTTGGGTGTCGCTTAACTTCAATATCTTCCGCAGTTCGGCCTGGTCCATCGACGCACGCGGCACGGTGGAAAGCCCGACGGCTGCACAAAAAATATTGATGTTTTGCGTGACGATACCGGCATCTACGGCGCCCATTAACTTGGTTTGTTCGGCCGCCGGGTCGCCTGATTTTTCCAGGTTGACGACTGTCACCAAACTTACCGGAGCCGATTTGACGTAATCCTGACTTCCGGCAACGGCCGCCCGGTAGTCGCCTTTGGCAATCGGTTTTAACGAATGTGACTGTGCGTCATACAAATACGCTCCGTCCGCGCGAATGGCGTAAATATCGATCTCCTGCCGGTTCATCGCTGACGGGGCGGTACGTTTTCCATCTGCGCGGTTGACGCCGTTGGCTGCCCAAAGCAAATCGGACAGGTCTTGCAAAGCAAGTTCTTCCGGGCTAAATTCACGGTCGGAATGTCGGTCGGAGAAGGCTTGCATCGTAGCAGAGCCACGTTTCTTGTCCGGCACATTCAATTTGATTACCTGTAATTCCTGCGCGTACATATTAACTGCTGTTAAACAGATTATTAATGCTATAAAAATCCTCTTTGTATCCATTTTCAATCTTTTTACCTTATTTAGACTACACAAAATTAGTAAAAGTTTTGCACAAACAATCCTTTTTGGTCTGTTTTCCGAACAAATACCGTTTAATTTATTTTTTTCCGGCGTTGCAATTATTCGCTACGGGTAATCACAAAACCGGGCGCGATTTCGTAATAAACCTGGTACATAGCAGATTGAGGCGTTAGCGTTTCTTGTACGGTCAGGACTCCGGAGGCGCGGGCGAAATCGAAGGATACGATATGAATGTCTCGCGGCCAATCGGCCACATTTTGTCCCGTCATTTTGAATGCGGTTTCCTTGGCGCTCCAACAGACTAACAATTCGGTTGTTCCGGGATTTTCACCCAGCCGGTTCAACTCCGTTTCGCTTAAAAAACGGGATGCGATTTTTTGTATCCTTTCCGAACGATATTCAATGTCTATTCCTGCTGGTTTGCAGGGATTTAGTATTACAGCCGCATATCCTTTGGTGTGGGAGATGCTGATGTGATGCGGGCAGTCGGGGAGATAAGGTGCGCCGTTGGCCTGATACGCAATCCTGGTTTCAGCGCCGGTCAGCGCTTTCAAAAGCAACCGGACAGCCAACCATTCTGCTTTTCTGCTGTCTGATTTACTGTCGTTTAAGAATGGAAGATAGACTTCGGGCTGTTCCAAACGGCAAAGCAATTCCTCCCAGCTTTCTTCTATTTTCCATATCCCCCACAGCGGAGATTCATTTTTTTGCAGAACAGGCATAATTTACTTCCATTGAAAGGATTGAATCAACTCGACAACGTCTTTTCGCAGATAACCGGTCACGGGCGCCAGGGAATCGGTATTCATCTTGCATTGATAATATAATGCGCCGCGAAAAAAACGGCTGACGCTGTCGGTCAGCATAAACTGAATCGGAGAAATCGACTCGCCTTCCGTCAGGAACAGCGTTCCGAACAGACGGATGTCCTGATTTTCATAACTTTGCTCGGTGATAGCGTTTACATTCCCGGCGCTGCGAAGAAGTAGTTTCCGACATTCCCCCGTGACGGCTGGAAGTGTTTCCGGACTGATTTGCCGGTAACTGCAATAAATTTTTGCGTTCAATGCTTCATACGAAAGATTGATCCATCCGGCAGGCATTTCCAACGGAGGCAACTCGATTGCAGCGAATTGCGAAATCCGGAATGTATACGGAATATCATCTGATGAAAAATCCCTGTAACGCGCCTCCGGAATGTCAATGCGATAGAATCCGCGCGGTTTGGGCGTGTATTCAACGCATGACGCGCATATCCCCAGGAGAAGTATTCCAAGCATGACGCGCATGGCTATTCCTTTTTTTTCCCGGTGGATTCGACCATGCTGAATTTGATTTTCAACACCCGCCGTTCGTTCGCTTCCAATATCCGGAAGCGATAGTTCTTGTAATCAATCGTTTCTCTTCGCCGGGGCAACGTTCCTTTTATTTCCAGCAAGAGGCCGGCAAGGGTTTCGGCTTCCTCCGTCATTTTTCCAAATTCGTCAGGCTCAATGTCCGTCTCGCGGAAAAAATCGTTCAGTTGGATTTTCCCTTCGAAGATATAGCTCCCGTCCGGCAACTTGAAAAACAATTTTTCGTCATCATCGTATTCATCGGATATTTCACCCACAATTTCTTCGATGATGTCTTCCATCGTCACCAACCCGGACGTACATCCAAACTCGTCAACCACAATGGCGATATGCACTTTGTTTGCCCGAAATTCCTCCAGCAGGTCGTCGATTTTCTTTGTCTCCGGAACAAAGAAAGCCGGTCGTATCAGGCTTTGCCACTGGAAAGTATCCGGATTGTCGACCACCGGGAGCAAGTCTTTACTGTATAAAATTCCCTTGATATTATCCTCTGTTTCCTTGTACACCGGAATACGCGAAAAACTTGTCCGGATAATCATCTCCATCAATTCCTTGAAACTGGATTTGATGTCAATCGCTTCCATATCCAACCGGGGCACCATGATTTCATCGGCTCGCTTGTCGTAGAAATGGATGATTTCGTCTAACATTTCCTTTTCGTCAATCGGTTCTTTGGAAATCATGGGCGATTCGTTGACGGAAGTTTTTTTCTTGTTGTAGACCATGTCCGGCGAAGCAAGCGTTTTGGTTATCGGCTGGAGAATCCAGTCAATCGCTTTAAGACAGGGCGCGACACGCTGGATGACGCGCAACGCCCTGCCCCGTACCACGAATTTGGGGATAAGTCCGCCGAAAATATACCACAAAACCGTCCATCCCAGAACGATGCAAACGTATGTAAACGCGTGATTGAAGGCTTGTCCGGTTAAAGTGAAAACGCCGTAAGTCCCCAAGACAATGCACAAAACAGGCAGAAGCGAATGAACAATCGCGACGGACAGAAAAGTCGGTTGCGGCCGTTCCAACAGTTGCCTGATAAACCGGCTTTTAGCGGAATGTTCTTCCCGGATGTCATTTATTTCGTCGGGAGAAAGAAACAACAAAGCCCTTTCCCCCGCTGCAATCAGACTTGAGAGGGATAGCAGAATGATAACGCCAACAAGCGAAATAACCGCACCTGCAACCGGTTCGTGAAAAACGGACTGAGCAAACAAGTCCGGAAAATAATCATCAGAATCCAAGGACGAATATATTGGTAAACACTCTTAAAACGGCAAATCATCCGCAGGCTCCGATGCAGGCGCTGGCGCGGCATACGTTGCCTGTTGAGGTTGCGATGAGTAGGACGGCGCAGGCGTACTACTGCTTTCGTCCGTGGAGTCCGGTCTTCTTCCGAGTGAGTAAAATTCGACCCGGTCGGCGATGATTTCCGTGATGTAATGTTTTACACCGCTTTGGTCATCATAGTTGCGGGTGCGGATTTTTCCTTCCACATAGACTAAAGAGCCTTTTTTCACATACTTCTCCACAAATTGCACCCGGTCGCGGTTCGCCACGATGTTGTGCCACTCCGTCCGTTCGGGAACTTCCGTTCCGTTGGATAATGTATAACCTCTTTCCGACGTTGCAACCGCAAAATTAGCAACTGCATTTCCACTGTCGAAATACTTGATAGTGGGGTCTTTACCCACATTTCCTATTAAAATAACTTTGTTCAATGACATAAAACGAATGGGTTTATAGTTTACATTACAAACATAAGAATTATTTTTGATATGGCCGCATAGTTTTGTTAAAAAAACAGGGCGACTCGATATTTTTTTAGACCATTTCCGATAAATAGTTGTGTATCAGCTTTGGAACCGGATAGCGTTCCAACGTATTTTTTTTTATTTTCAAGTATTTCTTCAGCGCATCGTTTTCCGTTTGAATCTCCACCCGGTAAAAAGCCGCATGTAGAATCTGGTGCGACAGGACATGTTTGACGCCGCTTTTGTCGACCGACAACGTGAGTTGGCCGGTTTCAGGGAAAAGTTCTTTGAAAGCCGGCGTATCTTTCAGTTCGGCGAAGTCAGCCGCATGTTCGGTTTCTATCAGGGGAAATTCAAAC
>JAISJX010000221.1 GCA_031261145.1 Tannerella sp. | reverse complement strand
GTTAGACGACCAAAATGTGGTGAGATACGCCTCCGGAAACCTGTTTCCGATTGTTTGGTGGGGCGATATGAAACTGCTGACCGACAATTCTATTGTAACAGGCATTTATCCGGCATTTTACGAAAACGAATCGGGCGGTGTTAGTGCATCGGGCGTTTCGTTTTACCGGTCAACCGACTATGGGCAAAGCTGGAAAATTTTGTCGAAAATTCCATACATACCCGACTTGTCCACCGACCCGAACGGAAACAAGCGGTTGGCGTTCGGCTGGACAGAACCGGCCTTTGAAATACTGAAGGACGGGACGTACCTCTGCGTGATGCGGACAACTGACGGCATGGGCAACAGTCCCATGTACATTTCCCGGTCAACCGATCAGGGGGCAACCTGGTCGAAACCGGTAACCTTTACACCGTCGGGTGTACTTCCCAAGTTACTTCAGTTAGACAATGGGGTGGTGGTATTGGCCTCAGGCCGTCCGGGCGTTCAACTGCGTTTCTCGCTCGACGGGAAAGGTGAAAAATGGACCGATCCGTTTGAAATGTTGCCATATACAGGCTCAAAAGAAGAAGTTTCGTGCGGCTATCCGAGATTGTTGGCTACAGGCCCCGACAGTTTCCTGATCATCTATTCCGATTTTAAATTCATCAACGAGAATAACGAAGTAAGAAAAGCGATTAAAATCAGGGAAATAAAAATTACCCCTACAAAATAGATAGATTTAGATTCCATTGCACCCGAAGCAATCTTCGGATGCAATATTTCATTCATAATCAATAAATTAATGATTTCAATAAAAAAAATGATTAACAACAGCCGCATGGGTTGGCTGTTCATTGCAGCGATGTTTGTTCCTTTCCTGATGACAGCCGGCGTTTCTCCCAAAAACAGGGTTTCCAATGCCGATACTTCGACCGACAGCATCATTCGGTACAGTCCGGCGCCGTTTCAACCGATTAAAGTCCTGTTTGATTATTACCATCACGCTTTGCCTTCCACGAAAGTTGGAAACTATATCGTAACAAGCAGCTGGGTGGACGACAACGGACGCTACGGCTGGAACGACTTCGTGCATACCAACACGTTTGACCATGCCTATGTTATCCTTGAAGATGATTACCAAGTGTCGATGAGCCGGAAAGCCTATTCAAAAAAACTGCTTTCAGAAACCGATGCTGTGGTCATCATCAATGTTGACGATCCGAAATTGATTCCCGATGCACAGAAACTCACCGACGAAGAAATAACGCTTTTACAGAAATTTGTCGAAGATGGAGGAAGCCTGATGGTGATGCTGAATGCCGGAAGTCCATCCAGGACAAACGAAAGTTTTGAAAGGGAACAGTTAAAAAAATTAGTCCGACGTTTTGGATTGGATTGGAATGAGGTTGATACGCATTACTCTGATAACATCATTCCGGAAGGGCATCCTTATTTTTATGATGTACCGATGTTTCACTACGGAGCCGGATGCACCCTGAACATTCTGCCCGAAGCGGAGAAGCCCGAAGTCCTATTGGATGTTTATTCCGATTCCACCTACACCGACCGAGATGTGAGAGGACATGGCATCGTCATGGTGCGGCCGGGCAAAGGTAAATTTTTACTTGTAGGCGACCGGGGTTCCTGGACAGGAAATCTTTCGCGCCCGTGGGTCGACGATGTAACCTTCTTTAAACAAATGTTTCTTTATATGAAACCCGACCAACAAGTCGCCCCGCACCGTTTCAAGGAAGGAGAAATATTAAACTATGAAGTCGAGATTTCCGGACTTGAAGCCGTTCCGGTAGCCAACAGCCTGTCTCAAATCGCACTTCCGCACTATAAGGTTTATACCCCGCGGGAGATTACCAATATGCCCTATTTTGAAAGGTCGGCCAACCTCGAATTGACATGTAAAGCCGTAACGGAAGGTCAAGCGGCGAAAATGGAAGCAAAAATCACCGATTTTAAATGGTTCGACGAGCAGCCGGCAGACGCCGGACAACTCGTTTCATTCACGGTGAGCCACCAGGGAAAAGTCAGCGGACTGGAATCGTCGGGTTTAGACGCCCAATGGCTGGCCCCGGATATTCCATCCATGATCGCTTTGCTCCCTGTGGACGGCCTGCGCCCGGGCGACCACTGGTATTCGATAGAAACACTTAGGGTTCCGATTTTGCGCGGTTCCGACCTTCCACCGGCAAAGCCATTCAACATGCAAATAAAATATGTTTGCGATACCCGGATGGAAGGGAAAAATTGCAGATTATTGCGATCCTCAGGAGAAATCTGGCTGGACGAATTAGGTGTTACGATAGAAGACTTGTTGCCGTTGGAAACGTTGCGTCAGACAGGTGGATCGCCATACCGTTTTTTTTATCCGCATGGCGGTAAACTCCTGTTTAAAGAAGAACAATGGGTGGACGCATCAACCGGCATTGTGCTGAAAGCCGCCAACCAGATCCGTATTATCGCATGGATACAGGACACAAGAAAACCGGCTCCGGCCAGAAATGCGGATAAAGATAACGAAATGATCGTATCAATTGCTTATCTTGTCAACCTTAAACTCAAATAAAATAAACGTATGAAATCTATTTTTTGCTTAGTAATGGTAATCTTTGCCGCAAATACAATTGGGCCGGAAAAGGCATGGTCTATAAAGCCGGCGGAAATTCAGGTTGCACGCAAAGTTAAAGATGTTGTGATTTATAACGATGCCCGGTTCCATTCTGCCTTTCCTTCTGTCGTGAAAGCAAGGAACGGAGAGTTGCTGGTCGCATTCCGGCGCGCTCCGGACCGGAATATATTTGGCGAACCCGGCACCAATCATGTTGATCCGAACAGCTACTTAGTGATGGTGCGTTCAAAAAACGGCGAAAACTGGACAAAAGAGCCGGAGCTGATTTATGCCCATCCCTTTGGAGGCTCACAGGATCCCTGTCTGTTAAAACTACGGGACGGAACCCTGCTGTGCACAAGCTACGGATGGGCTTTCGTCCGTCCTTCGGGTGTACAGAACCTTATAAAACCTTATTTTGCAGCAAATAACGATGCCTTTTTCCTGGGTGGATACCTGCTGCGTTCTTTCGATAACGGAAAAACATGGCAGGGGCCGGTATATCCGCCGCATATCGGACAGGAGATCCATTACAGCGCTTTGGGAGTGCCGCTTCCGGCTTATAACCGGGGCGCACTGTATGAAGGGAAAAGCGGCCGTATTTTCTGGGTTGTTGCCGCTACCGATTCCGAATTGCCCAAAAAAACATCGAATTATCTGCTTGTTTCAGACGATAAAGGACTCACCTGGAATTATTCCGGCCTGGTTGCATCCGATGAAAAAGCTTCGTTTAACGAA
>JAISJX010000198.1 GCA_031261145.1 Tannerella sp. | reverse complement strand
CTTTTACCTTCCGCAAACGTCAATCCTATCACGCCGTAACCGGCTGACCACTTGTCAATTATTTAGGATATTCGTCGGAAACCGTTAGCTTTGCCCGTCCTTTGGCGCGACGGGAAGCAAGCACCCGGCGGCCATTGGCCGTTTCCATTCTGGAACGGAATCCATGTTTGTTTTTTCTCTTGCGGTTAGAGGGTTGAAATGTTCTTTTCATCGTTATTATTTGTTTATAATTATTTTGTTTATGCGAAATCGGGTTGCAAAGATAAATGTTATTTCTTTCAGAAACAAATTTTTTTTTGCAAGAAATTATATCCCGGCAGGGTATTTCTCTCTATATCTGTTTTTTCCGGCCATAAAACACGTTTTTTTCAAACAGGCTCCCCGGCTTGATTTTGGCCGGTTTGCGATTTCGTGTTCGTTAACTGGACATGGGGTTCTGTCCAGTACGCTCCCTTTTTGAAGTACCTTAACAGGAAGTCCAGGTTGTCTTCCAGCAGGGAGGTTTCTATGCCGGATGGTCCGGTTAGTGAAAATTCAATCAATTTATTTTCAATCAAATAATAGATGAACTCTTTGGAACAACTTTCATCCCGTATCAACTCTTCAAGTGAATAGTTCCCGGTTGGCTGATAATAAGGATTGTCAGGGTCGGCAATATGCAAAGTGATGAAAGTATATACTTCCATACCCGCCTGCGGATTGAAAAACAGGGAAACACATTCATCTTCCTGCATGATGTCAGGAGATAAACCGGCCAGAAACTGTTCTTTTAATTTTTTTATCCGGGCGGCCCCCATGCGTTTGTCGGCGGCTCTCATATCCGCCTCCAACCAACGGCCAATCCAATCCAAAAAGGTTTGTTTTCCTTTCAGGTAAACAACCGGTTTCCCTTGATTCTCCGTCAAAAAAGAAGAATACATCTGATTCAACGATTGTTGTTTTTCCTCCGGGTCGTCAAAGAGATGAGTATCTTCCGAATAGTTGTAGAGTTCATCCACAGAGGTCTTTCCGACAGCAATGCCCATTTGCGCCCAGATATTACCCCATTTCACCAGACCCATCAAAAAGCCTATCTCACCGGGCGTTAATTTGTAGTCACTGATTTCGGTAAATTCCTTCGTCACAGGAAGACGGATTCCGGAATGGGTGTGTTCAAAAATATATTCCTCTCCTTTTTCTTCCCGGAAAATGAATCCTCCGAATTTTCGCTTGGAGATGTTGCTGATCAGCGGATACAGGGGAGAACTTTCGCCCAGGATACAGGCCAGTTCTTCATTTGCACGCAGCGCCAATACCGGGGAAGAACGGTTGAACAGTTCTTCCACAAAGGTATCATAGAAATACACATTATGGCTCTCCATCGTTTCCTCAAAATCTTCCTCCGGCGTTTCTCGCAACACATCTTCCATGTTTTCCATAAATTCATTCATGAAAATATCATGCGTCAAGATATTGAGATAAGACTTGCATAAGAGAAAATCCAGCCGGAGTCTTATCTCTTCGATGCCGGCCGAAGGCGACAACCGGAAAAACGCCTGCATGTTTTCATTCTGGGGCGCCTGTTCGAACTCGCCGTCAAACAACTCATATATTTTCTCGACCGCAGTGACTAACGGACGCCTGTCCCGGAAAAACGGGTCAATCATCTCCTCTCCACTCGTAATCGTCAGGAAATGCCAGGCGAGAAAATAGAGGTCGTACAGGTTGATTTCATCGGGATAATATTCCTCCGCCGTGTCGTAAAACGGCAGGTGGTTTCCGTACAACTTCTTATGTTGCTCCGTAAAGGACAGGAAGATGCGCGTTTCGCTGATAACGTCTTCGAAATAAGCGCCGAAGATACCCGCCAACTGAATGGCTTGTTCATTGGACGTCAGTTCATCCTTTAGCGGTAAAAGGATTTTCAGCGCTTTGCTGCATACATTCACGTAATAGGAATCCGTTGGAGACCCGACAGGATGAAACCGGTTCCAATCCTGCATCACCACCCGGTCGGAATTTATCCGCTGCTTTTGTTTCAATAAGACAGACATAGTTGTTAAATTTGAAAGCGCAAAGATAAGGGAATTTGCCCGATAATAACATGTGCGAAGGCATGAATTTTCGCGCAATATTTGTAAAGCGATAAAAGGTTACTCGTTATTTTTTCGTACCTTTGTGCCGTGTACTTGCTTAACCACGTTAAAAACAAGATAAAATGAAACATCCGGATGCTGCGCTTGTCTGCTTTTCGGGAGGACAAGATTCGACAACCTGCCTTTTTTGGGCAAAGAAACATTTCGCAAGGGTGGAAGCCCTTTGCTTTACCTACGGGCAGAAACATGTGCTCGAGACGGAGGTCGCACGGAAAATTGCGGACGGTGCACAGGTGCCTTTCCAATTGATAGACATCTCTTTATTGGCTCAACTGTCCCCAAATTCGCTGACGGACAGTTCCATCGTCATGGATCAGGATAAACCGCCCGGCAGCTATCCGAACACGTTTGTGCCGGGGCGTAACCTGGTTTTTCTCACTTTCGCGGCGATTCTGGCGCGAAGCAAACATATTTTTCATTTGGTCACAGGCGTTTCGGAGGCTGATTTCAGCGGTTATCCCGACTGCCACGACACTTTTATCCGGTCGTTGAATGTGACGTTGAACCTCGCGATGGACGAACAGTTTGTCATCCATACGCCTTTGATGAACAGAGACAAACGTGAAGTCTGGCAATTGGCGGACGAACTGGGCGTCTTTGAGTTGGTGCGTACGCAAACGCTGACATGCTACAACGGTATCCCCGCCGAAGGATGCGGGCATTGTCCGGCCTGCAAACTGCGCCGCGAAGGATTGGAAAAATACCTTCAATCCCGCAATCTTTGAATATTGGAATCTTTGAATATTGGAATCTTTGAATGTTGGAATCTTTGAATGGAATGAAATGATGGAACGGTCAAAAGAAGAATCAGGGGTGTTAGGCCGCAAGGTGGAGTACAAGTCGAACTATGCCCCGGAAGTTTTGGAAACGTTTACGAACCGGCACCCGGAGCATGACTACCGGGTGCGTTTCAACTGCCCGGTATTTACGAGCCTGTGTCCGATTACCGGACAACCCGATTTTGCGACTATCCTTATTGATTACCTCCC
>JAISJX010000091.1 GCA_031261145.1 Tannerella sp. | reverse complement strand
ACCATAGCTCCTAAGGCATACCGGAGCGCTTCTTCATCTAAATCGAAACGGTCGTTGTGATGTTCCGCCCCGCTACCGAGGTCGTCATTCTTGATGCCGGCAAAAACAAATGTCGTGGGAGCTAACCGGCTGTACTTGGAGAAGGTTTCAGCCGCATACCAGATATACTGCTCTCCTGTCAGCACTTTACCGGGGTAAAGCTCTGTCACCGCACGACGAACGAAACCGGTTAATTCAGGATCATTGACTACGGGGTTTAAGATTATCCCCATATTATCACGGAATTGGACGGTACACTTATGGGCGCGGGCGATGTCTTCCGTCACCTTGCGAAACATGGCAAAGCCTTTGGCGGCATCATCCCCATCGAAGAAGCGGATGGTTCCTCCTATATATACCGAATTGGGAATCACATTATACACCTCTCCGCCGTGTATTTGTGTAATACCCAAGGTAAGCGTCTTGGTGATGTCCCGCTGATTGTTCCAGGCAATAGAGACGCCTGTCAGTATATTGGCTGCGGCAAAGACCGGATTGATTGATAAATCGGGGCGGGAGGCATGACCGCCTTGCCCAATCACATCAAAAGATACGGTACCCGTACCGGCCATGATTGGGCCTTCCCGGATAAACAACTCACCGGTCTTTAAATTCGATTTCAGATGATTGCCGTAGAACGCATCTATATGCAACGGCGTCAAAGCCTCTATCATCGCATCAATACCCGAACCGGTCTCTTCACCTTCCTCAAAGATAAACACCACTTTACCGCGAAGCTGCGCCTGCAAGTCATGGAGTACGTGTACGGCTCCCAATAAAATCGCAACATGCCCGTCGTGCCCGCAAGCATGGGAGACGCCCTCTTTCTTAGACAGCCATTTTTTAGGTTGTTTGAGATTGGGGGCGTTTTCGGGAACAGGCAAGGCGTCAATATCCGTACGCAGGCCAATCGTTTTACCGGGTCGATGCGTATCCAGCACCACATAAAAACCGGTTCCCCGCACTTTCGTAACAGGCAAACCCAGTTTAGCGATTTCAGACTGGATAAACTTTGCCGTTTCAAACTCCTGCCCGGAGACTTCGGGATGTTCGTGCAAGTAGCCTCTTATCGTTTTCATATATTGATCCACGCCCTGAACTTTCTTCAGGATGGTTTCGTTGCTTACGGGCGTTTGAGCCGGTAACGAAAGAAAACAAAACAGACCGAGTATGGAAAACAGGGTCTTGTACATAGCATTTGGTAATTGTATCATAAATCGATCATTTTAACAGTACGCTCAATGTATCCGGCCAGGCGGCCACAAACAGGCCCCAGCGCCAAAACAGTTGTCACAAAACACGATTTCTTATTCATCCGCTTGAATTTCACTCTCCGATTTGTGGAGATGCAAAGTTAAGGGGAGAAGTTTACCAACCCGCGCAAGCCTCAGATACGATCCGAGAAGTACGCTTTGGGAAGGGTACGGCAGTTGTATTGCGACGCCATCACTTCGCCGTAAGCCCCGGCTGAACGGAACACAATCAAGTCGTTGCGACGCACTTCATTTAATTCCACATCCTTGCCAAAGACGTCAGACGATTCGCAGATGGGACCTACCACATCGTAAATTTCGACTGCGCCATCGCCGGTAATATTCTCAGCCCGGTGGTAAGCGTCGTACATCGCCGGACGAATCAGTTCCGTGAAACCTGCATCCAAAATGGTGAATTTCTTCACCTCGCCTTCCTTGACATACAAGACCTTCGAGATCAGCGCCCCGCATTGCCCAACCATCGAACGGCCCAACTCAAAATGAATCTGTTGTCCGGGACGTTGATTCACAAACTTATGAAAAACAGAAAAATAATTTTCAAAATCGGGAACCGGAATATGATTCGGATGGTAATAATCAATGCCTAATCCGCCGCCGAAATTCAAACTTTCGATCTTCAGTCCCTGTGCTTCCAGACTGTCCTGCAGTTCATTGACCCGGATAGATAAATCGCGGAAGACGGACATATCCGTAATCTGCGAACCGATATGGAAATGAATGCCCGTGCAACGGATATTTTTCAGCGCAGGCAGTTCGGCCAATACACCGGGTAACATCCCGATATTAATCCCGAACTTATTCTCTTGCAGACCGGTCGTGATTTTAGCATGGGTATGTGCATCCACATTCGGATTGATGCGGAGGGCGATGGTTGCTGTTTTTCCTTTGGCAGCAGCCAGTTCGTTCAACACGCGCAACTCGGCCGACGATTCCACATTGAAACAGGCAATATCGTGATCCAGACCCAGATTGATTTCCCAATCAGCCTTTCCCACACCGGCAAAAACGATCCTGCCCGCCGGAATACCGGCATTCAACGCCGCTTGTATCTCACCGCCGCTGACGCAATCCGCCCCGAAGCCATATTCCGCCATCACAGAAAGGATACGGGGATTGGCATTCGCCTTGACCGCATAATGTTCATGATAACCATACTTGTCCGTTTCGGCCTTTACAACTTCCAGCGTTTTACGAAGCAACTCCATATCATAGTAATAGAAAGGCGTCTTGATACCTTTCAGCTTTTCAACCGGGAAATTTCCTTTTAGCATAATTGTTCCTTTTTATAAATTATCAAAGTGAAGATGTTTAATTTTAACTCTTTATTTGCCCTTAAACAAGTGGTCGCTCAACGCCTGAAGCGCTTTTTTCTTATCCGATGCCTTAATCAGCAGCGAAACATTGTAATTGCTGCCTCCGTAAGAGATCATACGAACCGAAATATCTTTCAGGGCATCAATGATTTTGGCTTCAAAACCGACATTATCCCATTCCAAATCGCCTACGACGCAAACAATAACTAAATCTGTGTCCACCGTCACCGTACCATATTTCTTGAGATCATCCAGAATCTCATCCAAGCGTTTACAGCTATCGATCGTAACCGATACGCCCACTTCGGAGGTGGTCACCATATCAATCGGGGTCTTGTAACTCTCGAACGTTTCAAACACTTTGCGCAGGAAACCGGTGGCCAGCAGCATACGGCCGCTTTTAATTTTAATGGATGTGATATTATCTTTGGCGGCGACGGCCTTGATTATTCCTTTTTCCGTCTCGTTCGAGATGGTTGTTCCGAGTGCGTCGGGTTGCATGGTATTCAGCAGGCGCACGGGAATGTTATTCAGTTTTGCAGGCAGGATACAGGTGGGGTGCAATATCTTAGCGCCGAAATAAGCCAGTTCCGCCGCTTCGTCAAAATGCAACTGGCGCACGGGGGAAGTCTTTTCAACCACCCGTGGATCGTTGTTGTGCATCCCGTCGATATCCGTCCAAATCTGGATTTCTTCCGCATGAATGGCGGCTCCGACAAGCGAGGCGGTATAGTCGCTCCCACCCCGTTGCAGGTTGTCTATTTCGCCGTAAGCATTACGGCATATAAATCCCTGCGTAATATAGAGTCCGGCGTCTTTATTCTCATCCAGCAACGCTTCCAGTTTCTCTTTGATATAGACCGGATCCGGCTCGGCGTTTTTGTCCGTCCGCATATAATCCAACGCAGGAATCAGCACGGAATTGACGCCTTTTTCGTTCAGATAGAGGTTCATCATCCCGGATGACAACAGTTCCCCCTGCGCCAGAACCACTTTTTCTTCAAAGAGCGTAAACAAGTCCTTGATTAACGAGCGGATATAGTCAAAATGTGAGTGCACCAACCGTAACGCCTGCTGTTTATACTCCGGCGTACTGTAAAGTTCTTTCACAACGTCTATATACTTTGCCAATAATCTATTAGCCACCTCGATTGCTCCATCCGGATTTTTTTTATACAAATAGTCCGAAATTTCAACCAGCGAGTTGGTAGTCCCTGACATAGCGGATAATACCACCACTTTAGACGTGCCGTCGCAAATCAATCTGGCAACATCTTTCATCCGTTGCGCAGTTCCGACTGAAGTTCCTCCAAATTTTAAAACTTTCATAATTGTTTCTATATTATTCTTATTATCTTTTATTTACTTCAATATTTAGACTTGTTCCAATTGGCCGTTTACAATCCTCATACTATCATCCATATCGTTTAAGGTCATATCTACGCATTGAACGACACGAGCGGGGAAATTTTCGACAATCGTATAGTTGTGCGTCGTCATAATCACGGCTTTACCTTTTTTGCAGATGTCGTGGAGCAACTGCACAATCTGCCGGCTTGTTTCGGGATCCAGGTTTCCGGTCGGCTCGTCGGCCAGAATCAGTCTCGGTTCGTTCAGCAGAGCGCGGGCAATGGCGACGCGCTGTTGTTCGCCACCCGACAGTTCGTGTGGCATCTTGTATCCTTTATTAGGCATACCGACCTGTTCCAGAACGTCCTTGATGCGATTGCTGATGTCTTCTTTCCGCTTCCATCCGGTTGCTTTCAATACAAATTCGAGGTTTTTGATCACACTCCGGTCGGTCAATAACTGAAAATCCTGAAAGACGATTCCTAATTTCCGTCTCAGGTAAGGTATGTCTTTTCCATTCATTTCCCGCAAGTTATACCCCATAATCGAAGCCTCTCCTTTCAGGACGGGAATTTCGCAATACAGCGATTTGAGCAGGCTGCTTTTCCCGGAGCCGACTTTCCCGATCACGTAGATAAACTCGCCGTCGTGGAGCGTAAGCGATGCACTCCGGAAAACAAGGTTTTCTTCGATACAAAGCTCTATATCTTCTAATTGAAGTAAAACATCCGCTTCTTTCATCCGTTTATTCTTTATGCCTTTTTTTCAATTCACGCGCCAAGTCTTCCAAACGCAAACCCTTGTCGGTCAGCAAGACAATCAAATGATATATCAGGTCGGAAGCCTCATAAATAAAGCCGTCCCGGGTGCCGTTAGTCGCTTCTATCACAGTCTCCACCGCTTCTTCGCCTACTTTTTGCGCCATGCGATTGACGCCTTTTTTGAAAAGCGAGGTCGTATAGGAACCTTCCGGCATTTCGCGGTAACGGCGTTCGATGAAATCCTGCAGGTATTTCAGGAAATACAAGTCGTCCGTATTGCTTTCTCCGAAACAGGTATCCGTACCCGTATGACACACAGGGCCGACGGGATTGGCCTTGATTAAGACCGTATCGTTGTCGCAATCCGTCAGGATATCCGTGACATTCAGGAAATTCCCGCTCGTCTCCCCTTTTGTCCAAAGACATTGCCTTGTACGGCTGAAAAACGTTACCTTTTTGATGTCCAACGTCTTTTGATAGGCTTCTTCGTTCATAAAACCTAACATTAACACCCGGTTGGTTTGTGTATCCTGAACGATGGCGGGAATCAGTCCTCCCTGTTTCTTAAAATCCAAATCCATTATCTATTTATCTGTTATATTTATAGTTACATTCTTACATTAACTCCTTTTCTTTCGAGTTCCCGCTTTAATACGGGAATTTCGATTTCTCCGAAATGAAAAACGCTCGCGGCTAAGGCTGCATCCGCTTTTCCTGTCGTGAAAACATCCAGAAAATGCTCTATTTTACCTGCTCCGCCGGAGGCGATAACCGGAATATGCAGTCGATCGGCCAGCGTAGCCAGCGCGTCGTTGGCATAACCTTCTTTGACGCCATCGTGCGTCATACTCGTAAAAAGAATTTCGCCGGCGCCTCTGTTTTCGGCCTCTTCCGCCCACTGAAACAGATGTTTATCCGTGGGAATGCGTCCACCGTTCAGGTAACAAATCCAGTCGTCCTGCTCCTGATTGGCGTCGATCGCTACCACACATACCTGACTGCCAAAATTGCGGGCAATCTCATCTATCAATTCCGGACGGCGAAGAGCGGCTGAATTAACGGATATTTTATCCGCTCCGGCATTCAAAAGCCGTTCTACATCAGACAGTTCATTAATCCCGCCTCCTACCGTAAACGGTATATTTATATGCGCCGCCACTTTTTTCACTAATTCCGTAAATGTTTTACGGCCTTCGTGCGAGGCGGTGATGTCCAAATAGACGAGTTCGTCGGCGCCCCACCGGCTGTAACTGGCGCCGAGTTCCACCGGGTCGCCGGCATCACGGAAATTGACGAAGTTAATCCCTTTTACGGTGGTGCCGCCTTTTATATCCAAACAAGGTACAATTCTCTTTGCTAACATGTTACTAATCATTTGTATCTTCCGTAAAACGAATCAAATCCTTCAACCGGATTCGCCCTTCATAAATGGCTTTTCCGAATATCACGGACGGGATACCTGCTTCTTCAAGCTGCTCAATATCACTGACTGAGCTGACGCCTCCGCTGGCAATCAGATGAACGTCTGGCAAGGCTTCGCGGATTTCCCTGTAAAGGGCTGTCGAAGGCCCCTGCAACATCCCGTCGCGACTGATGTCCGTGCAAATCACCTTAGTAATACCATGGTGATAATAATCTTCAATAAACGGAATCAGGTCTTTCTCCGTAGTGTCCTGCCAACCGTTAATTGCAATTTTTTTATCTTTTACATCGGCGCCCAGAATGATTTTCCGGCTTCCGAATTGATTGACCCACGAAAGGAATTTCTCCGGCTCCTGCACGGCGATACTGCCGCCGGTCACCATCTGCGCGCCGCTGTTGAAAGCGATTTCCAAATCGTTATCGCATTTCAACCCTCCGCCGAAATCAATAACTAAGGCGGTGCGGGTCGCCAACTTTTCCAGCGTCCGGTAATTGATAATCCGTCCTTCGCGGGCGCCGTCCAAATCGACTACATGCAAACGGGTAATACCGTGGGCTTCAAAAGCCTTTGCCTCTTCGAGCGGGTCGCCGCTGTAAATCTTTTTCGAGTGATAGTCGCCTTGCGTCAAACGAACACATTTGCCGTCTATCAGGTCTATTGCCGGAATCAGTTCTATCATCGCTTCTACTTTAAATTCAAGAAATTAAATAAAATCCGTTCACCGATCGCACCGCTTTTTTCAGGGTGGAACTGCGTCGCATAAAAATTGTCTTTGTGCATCGCCGAGCTAAACGGGTGAATATATGCCGTCGTTGCCGCCGTATCCTCCGTCACAGGGACATAATAACTGTGTACGAAATAGACGAAACGGTCATTGAGGTCGCCGGCAAACAGTTCGCTTCGGACATCCGTCAGCGTATTCCACCCCAT
>JAISJX010000041.1 GCA_031261145.1 Tannerella sp. | reverse complement strand
TTTATTAATATTCGTTTTAATAGTCCGTTTAAATGTCTAAAACATGATTTAACACAATATAAAACGGACATACATTGATGTTAAACCCTCCCTTTGGGATTTTGACTGTTGGGAGTTATTGGCTTTTGCGAAAAGGGAGGCCATCGCAAAAACCGTCCACTTCAAATTCGTTTTTACCCAATTGCCATAAAGAAACTTTTCTTGATGTATTAACGCAATATAATCTGAAAAATTGCAATACATCGTGTTTTGTTGAAATCACAAAGAAAGAGTAACAAAAATTTATGGCAAATAAATATTTATTCGATTTCTTTGATTGATGTATCTTCCCGTGTCGTTCAAGATTGCGCCGCAACGCGGCGCCGTTTTGTTCCATGCATCTGTTCCGTGGGTTAAAACACCACGGCTACCAAGATATAGCCGCTAACGCGGCACGAGCTTTTTGCATAATGGACGGCGTTTATTTTTGAATCAACTCCGATTTATGCCACCCCAGCTTTAGGGGTATTATTGCGGACAGTCATTACATTTTTTTATCAATATTGCGCTCCAAAGATACTTGCTTTTTTTGCCTTCAAAAATGATATATTGAATAATTATTATAATTTTGCTCGAAATTAGTCACTTATGAATAGTATAGGAAATAACATCAGGAAAATGCGCGAGAAAAAAGGTTTTTCGCAGTGTTATCTGCACGAAAATAGCATGCCGCAGGTATGCAACTGGAATCCGTTATAATATTGCATACCTACAGCATGTAGATTTTCAGGGGTGTTTATATATTCTACCGAACTTAAATCTCTAACGGGATTAAGATAAGTAATATATCCAATATTCATTATACATCATTTATTTTGCATCACTTAGTTTTGTAAACCCAAGCGGCAGGAACTTATTTGATCGTATAAAGCGAACTTATTGATTCATCGTGACATACCCGGCGGATGGCTTCGGCAAACATTTCGGCTACGGACAGAATCGTCACTTTTTCACTTTTCTTGGTGTAAGGAATCGAATCCGTAAAGATGATTTCCGACAAGGCGGATTGATCCACCCGGAGCGTTGCCGGGTCGGACATCACGGCGTGACTGGCCATGGCGCGTACGGATTTTGCACCGTTTTGCATCATCAGGTCGGCGGCTTTTGTGATTGTTCCGGCGGTATCGACAATGTCATCCAACAAGAGGACGTCTTTCCCTTCCACATCTCCGATAATCCGCATATCCGACACTTCGTTAGCGCGTTGGCGTGACTTGTGGCAAATCACCATCGGCACTTCCAGATACTTTGAATAGCTGCCTGCCCGCTTACTTCCGCCGACATCCGGCGTAGCAACTACCAGATTGTCCAAGGGCAATTTTTCCTTGATATATTCGAGGAATACGGAGGATGCATATAAGTGATCCACCGGGACATTGAAGAACCCTTGAATCTGGTCGGCGTGCAAATCCATCGTAATCAACCGGTTAATGCCTGCCACGCTCAACAGGTCGGCAATCAGTTTGGCGCCGATGGAAACACGGGGTTTGTCTTTCCGGTCTTGCCTTGCCCATCCGAAATAGGGAATGACCGCGATGATGGAATGGGCGGAAGCACGCCGTGCAGCGTCCATCATCAGCAACAATTCCATCAGATTGTCTGAATTAGGAAAGGTCGATTGAACTAAAAAGACATCCCGGCCACGGATAGACTCTTCGTAGGAGACGGAAAATTCACCGTCAGCGAAATGTTGGATGTTCATTTGTCCCAATGGACAGCCCAGATTATCACAGATTTTCTCTGCTAAATAACGGGAGTTTGTTCCCGCAAATACCAAAAAAGGAGTATATGCACTCATTCGGAGTTTTTATTATAAATGACGCCGCAAAAGTACAAACTTATTTTCAAATAGATTAGTCTATCTCAAAAAAACTTTCCGGTATGTTGAAAATATATTCTAATGTCCTCCTTTCTTTTTAGTTAATATTTGAATTTCAATAATTTACCCGAATAACCCGGCAGGGTGACCTCAAATGGGCAGGCTGCCGTCAAGGTGCTGATGCTTTGTTGTCCGGTAAATAAGTCTGTCAGTCTGGCGGCTTGATTGTCGGGAATATTCAAGTACAGAAACGCCTCGGACGGGATTCGGACACGTACGGTTTGTTCCGCCGGGTCGAAATTTGCCACCACCAGAATCACTTCCTGTTCATGCTTGCGCAAAAAAGCATACTGCCTGTTCACGTTGAAATGCAGGTTTTTATCATTCGCATACATTAAGTCGAAGAAGGCGCCGCTGTTGATGGCCGGTTCATTCTCCACGATGCGCAGCAACCGGACGTATTCCTCGTGCAGATTTCTTTGTTCCCGTGTCAGCAACGGTTCTCCGCTTTGAAGCTCGCCTGTCCATTGCTGAATGCAGGGCAGGTTCCAGTAATCAAAAATCGTAGTTCGCCCGTCAAGGCCGCTGAATCCTTCGTTGTCCATCCCGCGTTCACCGAATTCCTGCCCGCAATATACCAATACGGGGTTTGTGTTCATGGTTGCAGCCACAATCATGCCCGGAAAACCGGCTTGCGCATTTCCGGCGAAGAAGTCGGAGGCAATGCGTTGTTCGTCATGATTTTCCAAGAAATAGACCAAATGCTGTTGGATGCCTTCGACCGCCTGCCAGCATTTGGTGATGTCGTAGGCCGCCGCTCTTCCGCAAATCACATTACGCAGGGTATCGTACATCCCTGCTTTGTCATACAGGAAATCGAAATGTCCGCGTTGCACATAATCCCGGTAGAGCGCCGGATTATATACTTCGGCGATAAAACAAGTCTCTTTCACCGTCTTTACTCTCGGAATCACCCAATTCCAAAACTCCACAGGCACCATCTCGGCCATATCGCAACGGAAACCGTCCACGCCCTTGTCCACCCAATAGAGCAGGATGTCCAGCATCTTTGTCCACGTGTTGGGGATGGGGGTAAAATAACAATGTCCGCCGTTTACGTAATCGACGCCATAATTAAGTTTTATGGTTTCGTACCAGTCGTTTTCCGTCGGATTGCTTTTGAAACAATTGTTTCCGGTCACTTTCGCCGGGAACTCACTGTATTCATAATCTTCCTGTTGCGCCCCGAAATGCAGGACTAAAGACTGGTTCGGCAGATAATAGAAATTATTGTTGGGATCAAAGGCTTTCGAATCATTGTCATGCTGTCCCAAATCCTGTATATGAGGTGGTTTGGCATTAGAATGATACTGCCGTGCGACATGGTTCGGCACGAAGTCGATAATCATCTCTAATCCGGCCTCGTGTGTACGCCTGACCAAGTCTTCAAATTCCGCCATGCGGTTCGACGGTTCTTCCGCCAAATCGGGATCCACATCGTAATAATCTTTGATGGCATAAGGCGAGCCGGCTTTTCCTTTCACCACGGCCTGATGGTCTTTGGTGATATTACACGACGGATAATCCGTCTGGGTGGCATGTTCAATAACACCGGTGTACCAGATATGCGTAAAACCGGCGTTTTTCAGTTCGTTTAGTATTTCGGGCGTAAAGGCGGAGAATTTTCCGGCGCCATTTTCCGAAATCGTTCCATTGGGTTTGGGGGATTTATGATGGTTTCCGAATAATCGTGGAAATACCTGATAAATCACAGTTTTAGTTTTCATAAGTTTGAAATTTTTTCTTGTTCTTTTTGTTTTTTGTTCAAATGTCCTGCACAAAGCAGAACCTGCCTGACTGTTCGCTTCAATTTTGGTGTCGTTGAGGAATTTGCTAAAAGCGTTGACTGCCGCCTCATAACCAATATTGGCGATTGTCTCAACGCTTTTCAGATCAAACATTTTACTTTTATTCAAATCTTCCGGTTCAATAAGAATATCGCACTGTTTCCTGTCTTCGTGTATATTGGCCTGAAAAACATAATGATAGGAACGTTCAGCGATACTGTACAGACTTTGGGGGTACTCGTGGGGAATATACGGTCCCACATTGACCCCGATGACTACATCACAATTTTCACGTATGACAGATACGGGAAAGTTATGGAACAAACCTCCATCCACATAATGCGTCCCGTCAATCAGCACCGGGCTGAAAATAATCGGGACGCTACAGGACGCCCTTACGGTTTCTGCAACGGAACCGGAGGTAAACGCATGACCTTTACCGTTATCCAAATCTGTTGCAACAACGACTAACGGTATTTTTAAATCTTCAATATTTTTTTTGTGCAAATGTTTTTTCATAAAGTCGCTGAACCGGTTGCTGTCGAACAGGCCCGATTTGGGGATTTGGATCTTGGCAAAGTCGGTAAATTCGCGACCGTTAAAGAGGTGTTTGATTTCGTCAGCCGTATAACCGTCGGCAAACAGCGAACCCATCAATGCTCCAGCGCTGGTTCCGACAATGATGTCCGGCCGGATACCATATTCTTCCAACAACCTGAAAACACCAATGTGAGCAAAACCTCTTGATCCGCCGCCGCTGAGCGCCAACCCGATTTTATACGGTTTCTTTTTTGTTTCCATAATCGAAGTCAAAAATTTTATTCAGCAAATATACTTATTGTTTCGGATAATACCAAATAAATAATGCGAAATTTTTTTTGTATGGATAACCCTGCTTTTTTGAATGTATTTACAGGTATAGATGTGAATTTATACCGGATGGTTTGATCGTTCAAAATAGCCAAAACGGTAAATTTTCCGACCTGAATTTCAGTCTGTTTTTTTTGCAAAGATAATTTACATTTGGTTGAATTTTTCCATTGCGGAGGCTTTTATAGGGTCTGCAATGAAAAAAAATACCGCCGGATTGCAGTTTTTTACTATAGTAGTATTTGTATAATAAAAAAAACAACAAACTTTGCAGTGGTTTTGAGAAGGACCCAACGAAAGGGTTGTTTTCAGAATCAAATTAACCATTATACCCATTTTATAGGATGGTGAGGATAGCTCAGCCGGTTAGAGCATCGGATTGTGGTTCCGAGGGTCGTGGGTTCGAGTCCCATTCTTCACCCCCCCAAGATGAGCCGAAAGGCGAAATCTAAAAAAATTCAAAGCCTGCAAGATTCAATTTTGCAGGCTTTTTATATCAAGTCAACGTGGAGACTCTTTCAGTCTGTCAGTTCTAATTATTTAAAAACCGTCTTTTTACCGGCAAGCAATGTGTTTCGCATCAATGAAATAATCGTCATCGGCCCTACACCGCCGGGTACGGGGGTGATGTAGCTGCATTTGGGCGCTACTTCGTTGAAACTCACATCGCCGGTCAGTTTGAAGCCGCTTTTGGTCACGCTGCTCGGCATGCGTGTTGTACCGACGTCGATCACGACGGCGCCTTCTTTGACCATCCCGGCTTTCACAAATTCGGGAACACCCAGCGCGGCAATGATAATATCGGCGCTCTGACACATCTCTTTCAGGTTTTCGGAATGGCTGTGGCAAACGGTGACCGTACAGTTTCCGGGATACGCTTTCTGCATCATCAGCATTGCCATCGGTTTGCCGACAATATTGCTGCGTCCCAAAATGACACAGTGTTTACCCTTTGTTTCAATATCATATCGTTTCAACAACTCCAGGATACCTGCCGGAGTGGCGGAACGAAAGCAGGGCAAACCGAGCGACAGCCGACCGACGTTTATCGGATGAAACCCGTCCACGTCTTTATGAAAATCAATGGCTTCGATCACTTTCTGCTCCGAAATATGCGCGGGCAAAGGCAGTTGGACGATGAAACCGTCCACGTCCGCATCGTTATTCAATTCATCTACCTTGCGCAGCAATTCTTCTTCCGTCACATCGGTTTCGTAACGAATCAGGGTGGATTTGAATCCTATCTCTTCGCAATTCTTTACTTTATTGGCAACATAGGTCTCACTGCCACCGTCATGTCCGACTAAAACGGCGGCTAAATGGGGGATTTTGCCTCCCTCTTTTTTGATTTGCGCCACTTCGGCGGCCAACTCTTCCTTTATTTGCGCCGCAACTGCTTTCCCATCAATTAACCGGTAACTCTTTTGCTCTTCCATGATGACTGTTTTTTATAAATGATTCACTCGGGGCGTCCGGCGTTTGCACGTTGACGCTACATTATTTATATATATAGCCGTTTTTATCCGGCGTTTTATTTTCGTCTGAATGCGGGTGTAGTGCGATTTCCGGGTTTGGTAGTCGTAATCATCCGCATCATTTTGCGCGTTTCGTCAAATTGTTTGATCAGTTTGTTCACATCCGGTACGGATGTTCCGCTTCCGGCGGCAATGCGTTGCCGGCGCGAACCGTTCAGGAGGGCGGGATTGGCGCGTTCGTCCGGAGTCATCGACTGGATAATCGCTTCGAGACCTTTGAAGGCGTTATCGTCGATGTCTATATCTTTCATCGCTTTCCCTACGCCCGGAATCATGGATACCAAATCTTTCAGGTTTCCCATCTTTTTGATTTGATGTATCTGGGAGATGAAATCGTTGAAATCAAACTGGTTTTTCGCAATTTTCTTTGACAGGCGTTTCGCTTCTTCTTCATCGTACTGTTCCTGAGCGCGTTCCACTAATGAGACGACGTCGCCCATTCCCAAAATACGGTCTGCCATACGTTCGGGGTGGAACACGTCCAGCGCGTCCATCTTTTCGCCCATCCCGACAAACTTAATCGGTTTATCGACCACGGAACGGATGGAAAGCGCCGCACCACCGCGGGTATCACCATCTAACTTAGTCAGTACGACGCCGGTAAAATCAAGGCGGTCGTTAAATTCTTTGGCTGTATTGACGGCGTCCTGTCCGGTCATGGCATCAACGACGAACAGGATTTCGTTCGGCTGAATCGCATCTTTGATGGCCTTGATTTCCTGCATCATCAGCTCGTCTATCGCCAAACGGCCAGCGGTATCAATGATGACGATATCCTGTCCGTTTTTCTTTGCCTCGGCGATGGCGTGTTGCGCAATTTTCACCGGGTCTTTGCTGTCCGGCTCGGAATAGACCGGCACATCAACCTGTCCGCCTAACACGTGTAACTGCTCAATAGCTGCCGGACGATAGACGTCGCAGGCTACCAGCAACGGTTTTTTCCCTTTTTTCGTTTTCAGCATGTTGGCCAGCTTCCCGGAGAATGTCGTTTTACCCGAACCTTGCAAACCGGACATCAGGATGACGGCCGGCGTACCTTTCAGTGCGATTTCGGCGGCCGTACCACCCATCAGCGTGGCCAGTTCGTCGTGCACAATTTTCACCATCAACTGGTTCGGTTTGAGAACCGTCAGCACGTTCTGTCCCAGTGCTTTCTCCTTAACCGTATCCGTGAATTGCTTTGCTACCTTGTAATTAACATCGGCATCCAACAATGCCCTTCGGACATCTTTCAGCGTTTCCGCTACATTGATTTCCGTAATCTTACCCTCACCCTTCAGCAATTTGAAGGAGCGTTCTAATCTATCACTTAAATTTTCAAACATATACCTTTCGACTTCATGAATTGGCTCACAAAAGTACGAAAAAGAAATAAAGGTAAAAAACCTTCGTTCATTTTTTTATAGTATCAGGCTTCAAAAAAGGGGAATAAAAGCAGGAAATTATGCGTAGAATACCGCCCTTCATCCTTATTTATCAATCAATTGATTCTTATGAAAGCGTATGCTGATTTTCAGGTGAAGATTGAAAAGATAAGTCAGTGAAAGTTTGCGTTCCCGGTTAAACGCAAAAAAATTTTTGCAGAAACGAAAAAAAGAATATCTTTGCGTAATAAATTTCTAATGTTCAATTTTAAAATAAAAAGAGATGGATAACAAGGTTGACAGCGGAAGACAGGGAGCCGTCGGCAAAGTTTGACACTTTTTTGCGGACAGAAAGTGAAACGGATGACGAAAAAAAATAGCAAATTGACAACAACAATGTAGATTGAGAAAAAAATAGTACTT
>JAISJX010000410.1 GCA_031261145.1 Tannerella sp. | reverse complement strand
TTGGACACATAATCCGTATAATCTTCGGGCGAAGGATAGACTTCTATTTCCGACAGTCCGAGATTAACGCCGTCGCCGTCGGTCACTTCAAACTTGACCCAGGTAACGTTTTTGGTCGGAAAATCCACTGTTTTCCCCAAACCGTTGTTGGGAATGGCATGTACGAGCATTTTGGAACCGTCACTGAAATGCAAAGTGCCTCCGGCGATATGACTTTTCATCGTAGCGCGGTCGTACAGCACGACACGGTTGATGTTTCGGGGCTGTTCCCACTCCAATTGTATCCAGGGATAATCGATTTGACCCCAGAAAGTCATCTTGCTTGTAGATAACCACTCTCCCCGGTTTTCAATACCGATAAGACCATCGCAGATATTATTCGCCCTGCAAGTGTCATTTAAAACTGAGGATGCGGTCACTCTAGCCTGTGGCGCAATGTTGTAAGGCGTTGCCCAAAGGGCAGAGTTGATACATAAAAGCAACCATGTTGCAAGGATTATCTTTTTCATTTGATAATAGTTTATAATGGGAACTTCTAAAAATTCATTTTTTTCTCATAAGGTCATCTTTTGACCTGTTTTTGAGTGGACTATCCCAATTGAAACGAAGTTCATTAATTCCGACTGAAATAATCGTTGCAAAAGTACGAAAAATAGAACGATTATCCGCAATCATACCGCCGATTCAACTGTTAAATCTGATTCTGTTTCAAAAATAAAAACATTTGTCGCCTTTTCTTTTTCATATTTTTCATACTTTTGTGCACTCATAGAAGATTGAGCTATGTATAAAGATATATTTAGTCGGCTGTTTAGCCTTGTTATTAAACCGGCGGAAGCGTGGGACAAATTGAGACGGCGGGAGGAAGATGAAGAAACGTTTCTTTCTCGCTTTGTATATCCGTTGATTGGTCTCATGGCTTTGGCTGCTTTCGTGGGTGTGCTGTTTACGCGCAAAGAATTTGATTTTCAGGTTGCTTTGAAATCATCTATCATGATTCTGGTTTCATCGTTCGGAGGTTTTTTCTTAGGCGTTTACATGATGAATGAGGTTTGGCAGAGCTTTTTTAAGCAACCTAAAGATACAAAACTTATCCGGTATTTTGTGGGATACTCGTCTTCCCTGATGTTTCTCCTGAATATTCTATTGGCTTTGCTGCCCGAATTTATCTTTCTCCGTGTGTTTGTGTTATATACGGTGTATATTATCTGGGAAGGCGCGGTGTCGTATATGGGGATAGCGGAAGACCAACGGTTTAAATTTACCGCAATCGCATCCGTTCTTGTGCTGGCGACGCCAATGGCTATTGAATTATTTCTAAGGATGTTAATGCCGGGGCTTAGATATTAAACCGCTTGAGAGGGCGAAAGAATTTACATTTAAAATGAAAGTACGTTGTGGGGACAGAAAAATTAAACAATCATATTCAGATAAAAAATAAACGGGCGACGTTCGATTACGAACTGCTCGAAACATTTACGGCGGGCATTGTCTTGACCGGGACGGAGATAAAGTCCATAAGGTTAGGCAAAGCCAGTCTGGTAGATACGTTTTGCGTGGTGGAGAGAGGCGAGGTCTGGGTGAAAAACATGTATATTGCCGAATATTTTTACGGTACTTATAATAATCACCCGGCGCGACGCGACCGCAAGTTATTACTGAACAAAAAAGAGATACGGAAAATTGAATCGGCTGCCAAAAACAGCGGTTTTACGATAGTACCCATCCGTTTGTTTATCAACGAGAAAGGATTGGTCAAAGTGGTTGTATCCATTGCCAAAGGAAAGAAAGAATATGATAAACGGGAGTCCATGAGGGAGCGCGACGACAAGCGGGAAATGGACAGGGCTTTTAAGCATTAAGAGTTTTTATAATGAGTAACTTAAATACAAAAAATATAGAGAAGTCAGCATCAAACAGTGTTAGACAACGCATTGAAGCGTTACTGAAAGAACGTATTTTGATTCTTGACGGCGGCATGGGTTCGATGATACAGCGATATAAATTGACGGAAAAGGACTACCGGGGCGAACGTTTTGCCGGCTTTCCGTCTGACCAGAAGGGGAATAACGATTTGCTTTCCATTACCCGGCCTGATGTGATAGGCGCTATCCACCGGCAATATTTGGATGCCGGCGCGGATATTTTTTCCACGAATACGTTTAATGCCACCGCTATATCCATGGCGGATTACGGTCTGCAGGCGTATGCCGGGGAGATGAACCGGTGTGCGGGACAATTGGCCAGGAATGTGGCGGATACATTTATGGCGGAACATCCCGGACGGACGGTTTTTGTGGCCGGTTCGGTCGGCCCTACGAATAAAACGGTTTCGATCGGCCCGGATGTGAGCAATCCGGCTTACCGCTCTGTTACCTATATGGATTTATATAATGCTTATAAAGAACAGATAACCGGTTTAGTGGACAGCGGGATTGATATAGTCCTGATAGAGACGGTATTTGATACGCTGAATGCAAAAGCGGCGCTGGAAGCTACCGGAACCGTGATACGTGAATCGGGTAGAGACCTGCCGGTTATGCTTTCGCTGACCTTGTCGGGTAAAGGTGGGCGGTCGTTCTCCGGACAGACGCTGCCTGCTTTTCTTGCGTCGATACAACACGCAAATCTCATCAGTGTAGGGCTTAACTGTTCTTTCGGGGCGTCGGATATGAAGCCATACCTGCGGGAATTGTCACAAATAGCGCCTTATTATATCAGCGCTCACCCGAATGCCGGGCTGCCGAACAGTCTCGGAGAATATGATGAAACGCCGGAAACCATGGCCGGGCATATCCAGTCATTTGTGGATGAAGGATTAGTCAATATCATTGGCGGATGCTGCGGTACGACGCCGGAGCATATCGCCCTGTATCCGGCGCTGGTAAAGGGGGCTAAGCCACATCAACCGATTGCGCGGCCGGAATCGTTATGGTTGTCCGGACTTGAATTATTGGAGGTAAAGCCGGAAAATAATTTTGTGAATATCGGCGAACGGTGTAATGTCGCCGGTTCGCGTAAGTTCCTGCGCCTGATTAAGGAAAAGAAGTATGACGAGGCTTTGAGCATTGCCCGCAAGCAGGTGGAAGATGGGGCGCAAGTGCTTGATATTAACATGGACGACGGCTTGTTGGAGGCGGCTCAGGAAATGACCACCTTCCTGAACCTGATAGCGTCAGAGCCGGAGATTACCCGCGTACCCGTGATGATTGATTCGTCCAAATGGGACGTTATCGAACAGGGATTGCTCTGTGTGCAAGGGAAAAGCATCGTCAATTCCATCAGCCTGAAAGAGGGCGAAGCGGCATTCCTGAAATATGCCGCACGGGTGCGCCGGTTGGGAGCAGCCGTTGTGGTAATGGCCTTTGACGAACAGGGGCAGGCGGATACGTACGAACGGAAGATTGCCGTCTGCGAACGCGCTTACAAGTTGTTGACCGGGCGAGTCGGCTTTCCGCCACAGGATATTATTTTTGACCCGAATGTACTGGCGATTGCAACCGGTATGGCTGAGCACAACCGCTATGGGCTTGATTTTATACAAGCTGTGACATGGATAAAACAAAACCTGCCGTTTGCCAAAGTGAGTGGCGGAGTGAGTAATTTGTCGTTCTCTTTTCGCGGCAGTAACTATGTGCGGGAAGCCATGCACGCCGTATTTCTTTATCACGCCATTCGGGAAGGAATGGATATGGGAATTGTAAATCCGTCGTCCGTAGTTCTTTATGAAGATATAGAGCCTTCTTTGCGTACATTATTGGAGGATGTGATACTGGCGCGCCGTCCGGATGCCGCCGAAGATTTAATCACGTACGCACAGGAACATACGCAGGATGTGGTTGCCGGGAAGGAAAGCGCCAATGATTTGTGGCGTGAACTGCCGTTGAACGAACGTCTGGAATATGCGCTGATGAAAGGTATCGGCGACTGTCTGGAGGCTGATCTGCAGGAGGCTCTGACGCATTACAGCCGGGCGGTGGACATTATTGACGGCCCGCTGATGGGCGGGATGAATAAGGTCGGCGAACTGTTTGGCGCAGGGAAAATGTTCCTTCCGCAAGTGGTGAAAACCGCCCGTACGATGAAAAAAGCCGTGGCGATTCTGCAACCCGCCATCGAAGCCGGGAAATCCTTCTCCGGCGCATCCAAAAAGGGAAAAGTTGTGTTTGCCACCGTGAAAGGCGACGTACATGATATTGGTAAAAACATCGTTTCCATCGTGTTATCCTGTAATAATTACGAAGTGATCGACTTGGGCGTAATGGTGCCCGCCGATGTTATTATACAGACCGTCATACGGGAGAAACCGGATGTCCTTTGCTTATCCGGGCTGATTACCCCCTCGCTGGACGAAATGGCGCACGTGGCAGGCGAGATGCAGAAAGCCGGGCAGCATACCCCAATTATGGTAGGAGGGGCGACGACTTCCAAGCTGCATACCGCGCTGAAAATTGCGCCCCACTATGAGCATCCGGTCATTCACGTGACGGACGCTTCGCAAAATCCATTGATTATGGCAAAGTTGCTGAACCCTGCCACGCGGGAGCAGTATATCCGCGAACTGAATGCAGAATACGAAGCGTTGCGCAATCTGAAAGAACAACATACGAATGATTTACGTCCGCTGGCAGATGCCCGCGCACATCGTCCGGCCATCGACTGGGCTTCGTATAAACCCGTAACTCCCCGGCAAACCGGTGTACAGCAAATCTCTATCCCGGTGGAAACGCTACTCCCTTATATCCATTGGACTTTCTTTTTCGTAGCATGGCGTTTGAGCGGACAGTATGGCGATTTGTCGCAAGTGCATGATTGCGAGAGCTGTCGCACCGCATGGATTGCCCAAAGACCGGCGGAAGAACAGGCCAAAGCGGCAGAGGCCATCCGTTTGTACAGGGATGCTCAAGCCTTACTGGGACAGATAGTTGAATCACAGGTGAGTTACAAGGCGCTTTATGGGATTTTCCCGGCCGTGAGCGACGGCGACGATATTCATCTGGGAGGGGAAGTCATCCCCGTTTTGCGCCAGCAGTCTGCGAATAAGGAAAATATCTATTACTCTTTGGCCGACTATGTGATGCCTGCTTCGGAAGGGCGTACAGACTATCTCGGTGTTTTTGCCGTAACAGCCGGAGATGGTTTAGAGGCTATGAATGAATTATTTGAAAAAGAAGGCGACAGCTACCGTCAGCTTTTGCTTCAGACGCTGACAGACCGTTTGGCGGAAGCTGCCGCCGAATATCTTCACGAGCAGGTGCGCAAAACGTACTGGGGGTATGCCGCCGGCGAAGCGTTCACCATACCCGAACTGTTCAAAACGCCCTATCAGGGCATTCGTCCTGCGGTCGGTTATCCATCGTTACCCGACCAGCGGACGATATTTGCATTAGATAAATTGTTGCAATTAAAAAATACAGGTATCCGTTTGACCGAAAATGGAGCTATGGAGCCAACAGCCACCGTAGCCGGTTTCTATTTTGCTCATCCTGATGCCCGTTATTTTATGATTGGTCGTATTTCCGACGAGCAGTTGCAAGATTATGCGGCCCGTCGCCATGAATCTCCGGATACCCTCCGGAAGTTTTTGAGTAAGAATCTATGAAGATTGAATTAGAAATGGGAAAAACAAAAGCAAGACACTTCACACAGGCGGATTACATCAAAGCCAACCGTAAAGCCAGCCGTGAAATGGAAATTGAAGATTACGGTCATCCGGTGTCCTATAAAAAAGTACACCGCTCCAAAAAGACGTATGACCGTAAGAATCCGATGGATTGGTCTGATGAAGAATAACGTCGAAGAATAGCGTATCTTTAACCGGTATTTTTTCAGTTGGACGGTTGGAATCTGATTCAATTGGGACTTGAAAGTAGAAAATGAGGCATAATTTTCAACTTTCCAAATTTTTTTTGTCCTTTAAATTGGCAGGATAAAGAATATTATTCTATCTTTGCGATCGTAAGGTCGTAAATTCAAATGAATGAATCCAATGAAATAGACGCCCAATTGATGGCTGGCATCAAAGAAGGTGATTATGTAAGCTACAACAAATTGTTTGCAAGCTACTATCATCCCCTGTGCCAATTCGTTTATAGTCTCACGGAAAACCGGGAAGATGCGGAAGATATTGTGCAGGAACTTTTCCTGCACGTATGGCAGGATCGGAAAAAGATAACGATAACCGACAGCGTTTCAGGCTACCTGTACAAAATGGCGAAAAACATGACCTTGAATCACATCCGGAAAGAGACCAATTATAAGAAGCTGTTAGAGAAGCAGGAAATCCCGCTTTCTGAAGAAAATAATTCTATGGAAACAGCCGAATTTAAAGCCGCTCTGTCTAATTGTATGAAGCTGCTGTCTGCCCGTAACAGGGAGATATTACTGTTGGACAGGATAAAAGGTCTCAGACAGCAAGAAATAGCAGACAAACTGTCCATCTCAGTGAAAACCGTTAAAAATCAAATCTGGCTGTCCCTGCAAAAATTAAAAACATGCCTCGAACACAAAGACGTATTATAAAAGGAAGAGAACGGTCTGCCTGTTATTCTGTTGATATAAATTTTCTGCGACAAATTGCACCCGAATGAGGTAACAAATCGGCGTGTTCGCCCATTATTACAAGCATTGCAAACGCAAAAGAGCGGGAAAAGATTCAAAAACAGATAAACGCTT
>JAISJX010000288.1 GCA_031261145.1 Tannerella sp. | reverse complement strand
AGTCCACAGCGGAGATAACGGCGCTTGTCTCAATGCCGTACAGCGTTTTCAGCGTCTGCATGTCCGGACGGTAACCGGGCGACCAGAGCCAGATGCTGTTTGCCGGGTCTTTTCCGGCGGCAACCCGTTTTTTATTGACCGGATGTTCCGGTAATATCTCTTGCGATTGAATTATCAATTGATTCAACAAATCAACGGTTTCTCTTGCTTCATCGGCTTCCGGTTTGAGCAGCGCCGGACGGAACGGTTGCATCGGGATGTCGTGCGGAGGCGTGCAATTCAGCCGTTTATCGCCATTTTTAAGCACTAATAAGTGGCGGTAGGAAACGCCTGCATGAAATTTCACTTGCGGGTTGCCGAGTTTCCCGTTCAGGAACCGGATGAGTTCGCCGGCTTCTTCCGTGGAGATATGTCCGGCGGAATGATTTTTAAGCAGTTCGCCCTCCGTGCAGATCAGATTGCAACGCATCGCAAGTTCTCCCGGATACAGTTCGACGCCCATACTTGCCGCTTCCAATACGCCGCGTCCTTCGTACACCGTTGGCAAATCGTATCCAAGAACCGAAAGGTTGGCGACCTCGCTTCCCGGGTGAAAACCATCGGGCACCGTATGTAATCTGCCGGTAACACCCAGTCGAGCCAACTCGTCCATAAAAGGCGTTTGGGCGTATTGCAGGGGCGTTTTCCCGCCTAATCCGGGTATCGGCTCGTCCGCCATACCGTCACCAAGGATAATAATATATTTCATAGGGAGTGACAGTTTTATTTTACCGGATGTTGGCGATGGAGATAATATCGGCGAAAACGCCTGCGGCGGTTACATCTGCGCCGGCGCCATAGCCTTTGATTATCATCGGGTATTCATGATAACGCTCGGTGGAAATCATGATGATATTGTTACTGCCTTCCAATTCATAGAATGGATGACGGCTTTCGACTTCCACCAGTCCCACTTCACATTTTCCTTCTTCCATGCGGGCGACAAAGCGTAACCGTTTGTTTTGGGCGGCTAATTTCTGTCGTTTTTCTTCAAACTCATTATCCAGATTGCCAATACCTTCCCAGAAATTATCCAATGTGCCTTCAAAATATCTGGGCGGAATGAAAAGGTTCCGTTTCACGTCCGATTGTTCAACGGTGTATCCGGCTTCGCGTGCCAGAATCACCAATTTACGGATTACATCCTTGCCGCTCAGGTCAATGCGCGGGTCGGGTTCGGCATATTTGGCATCTGCCGCCATTTTGATAGCTTTGCTTATCGGGGTACTTTCGCTGATAGTATTGAAAATAAAATTCAGCGTACCGGAAAGTACGGCTTCTAATTTGAGGATATGGTCTCCGCTGTTAATCAGGTCGTTCATCGTGTTGATGATGGGCAACCCGGCACCTACGTTCGTCTCGAACAGGAATTTGACGCCTCGTTGGCGGGCGGTTTCTTTCAGTAACCGGTAGTTCCGGAAAGACGATGAGGCAGCCATTTTATTCGCTGCAACGACCGATATATTATTGTTTAACAGCGTCTCGTAGAGTGATGCGACCTTTTCGCTGGCCGTACAGTCCACAAAGACGGAGTTAAAAATGTTCATTTTCAGGATTTCGCTCTTCAAAAGTGCCGGCGAAGATTCGGTTCCGTTCGTTTTCAGTTCTTTTACGCACGTATTCAAATCCAATCCTTCGCGGCGTAACAACATCCGTTTGGAATTGGCTACCCCGACTACATTCAGCTTTAAGCCATTTTGTTTCATCAGCTTAGGCTGTTGTTGCTGAATCTGTTCCAATAAATGCCCGCCCACGGTGCCAACGCCTGTAAGGAAGATATTCAGCACTTTGTATTCGGATAAGAAAAATGAATCATGAATGGAGTTCAACGCTTTGCGCAATGATTCCAATTTGATGACAAACGAGATATTGGTTTCGGATGCACCTTGTGCACACGCAATTACGCTGATACCTGCACGTCCGAGCGTTCCGAACAGTTTACCGGCGATACCCGGCGTACGTTTCATGTTTTCGCCCACGATAGCGACGGTCGCCAGCTCTTTTTCGGCAATCATATCATTGATTTCACCCTGGGCGCGTTCCATTGCAAATTCTTCGTTCAGTACATGTACGGCCAACTCTGCATCTTCGTTCTTTACGGCAAAGGTCGTGTTGTTTTCCGAACTGGCCTGTGATACCATAAATACGCTGATACCGTTCTTAGCCAGTGTTTTAAATATCCGGTAGTTGATACCGATGACACCGACCATCCCCAAGCCTTGTACCGTCACCAGACAGGTGTCGTTGATAGACGAGATACCTTTGATAACCGACTTATTTTCACTGTGTGACTGTTCCTTGGTAATGTATGTTCCGGGAGCGCCGGGATTGAATGTATTGCATACCCGGATCGGGATATTTTTATGGTAAACCGGATAGATAGTCGGGGGATAAATCACTTTCGCACCGAAGTTACACAACTCCATTGCTTCCGTAAATGATAGTTGGTCAATCACATAAGCCGAATTAATCACCCTTGGGTCGGCGGTCATAAAACCGTCCACATCCGTCCAGATTTCCAAGATAGAGGCATTGAGCGCAGCCGCCAGAATGGAAGCGGTATAGTCGGAACCGCCGCGTCCCAGATTGGTTATTTCTTCGTTTTCCCGGTTTGACGAGATGAAACCGGGCACCAACGCCACTTTCGGCAATGGATTGAACGTCTTTTTAATCAGTTTGTTCGTCAATTCAAAATCAACAATGTGCTTGTTGAATTGCTTGATGGTTTTGATAAACTGACGGGAATCGTACAACTTTACATTCTCAATCACAAACGAAAGGATGGTGGACGAAAGGCGTTCACCATAACTCAGGATGGTGTCGGATGTTTTGGCGGACAAGTCTTTAATCAGATAGACGCCCTGAAGAATATCTTTCAGTTCTTCAAAGATTTCCGTTGTCAGTTTGTTTACTTCGCCTTGTCCGGATGCCGGAACAACGCCTTTGATAATGGCATTGTGGCGTTCAATGATTTCCATGAACTCTTTTTGATAGGCGATATTGCCGGTCGAGGCAATCTGTGAAGTCTGTATCAATTTGTCCGTAATCCCTCCAAGGGCGGAAACGACGACCACAACCGATTCTTCGGCTGCTTCAACTATCTTCTTCACATTTAGAATACTATTCACGGAACCTACGGATGTCCCGCCGAATTTTAATACTTTCATCTTTCGTGTTTACTTAGGTTTACCTAAATTTTTAAGCGGCAAAGATAGGTATAATTTAGCTGATTTTTGATTTAGTGCAGTGAAAAACGATTTATATGTATTATTTTTGCAATTATTTTGACAATACAGACTGAAATTTATGGGGAGAATCATTGAAATATGCGCTAATTCGGCGCAAAGTTGTGTGGAAGCGGAAGCGGGAGGCGCCAAACGGGTAGAGTTGTGCGCCGGTATTCCCGAAGGTGGAACGACGCCCAGCTACGGCGAGATACGGACGACGCAATTACTGACGTCATCCATTGATATAAATGTGATTATCCGTCCGCGTGGAGGTGATTTCCTTTATACGCCGGCGGAAGAGCAATCCATGTTGTATGATATTGAGTTGGCAAAACAATTGGGTGTGCACGGCGTGGTGTTCGGCTGTCTGACAAAAGAAGGCGATATAGATATATCCCTGATGCGTAGATTGATAAAAGCCGCCAAACCGCTTTCGGTGACTTGCCATCGCGCTTTTGACGTTTGCCGCGACCCATTGGCGGCTTTGGAACAGCTTATAGACCTCGGTTGTGACCGTATTCTGACATCCGGCCAGCAGCCGGACGCCGTCAAAGGTATTCCGCTGATTGCCGAATTGGTACGGCGAGCTAACGGACGTATTATCATCATGCCCGGTTGCGGCGTGCGCGAAGATAATATTACCCGTATTGCGGCGGAAACCGGTGCAACAGAGTTTCATACCTCCGCCCGAAGCGTACTTTACAGCCAAATGACGTACAGGAACGAACACGTTCCCATGGGCAGTAGCGCTGTCACCTCCGAGTTTGAGACGCTACAAACCGACCGGAGCAAAGTTTTGAAAATGCAGAATTGAAAATGCAGAATTGAGAGTTTCTATCATTCTCAATTTTCAATTCTCAATTCTGCATTAGTTCAGTATTGGTTATACGTTTTCCAGGCGTTGGCATGTTTTTTGTTGTGTTTTTTAGCCCGCGCGGTTTCAGAGAAAAGAAGTTCTATTTGATCTGCGATAGAGAATCCTGATCCTGGCGGGCCAAGTCCTCTTAGTTTTTCCACATCTACAAGGGGGAATTGAACCTTTGGCTCTTCCGGCATCTGGCTGGACAGTTTGTTAATATATAAAATAAACACGGCTTTGGGCATGGTGGTGAGGTCTATCCTGTTATTATCCAAGCTGTCAAGACTGTCTATATCCGCATATTGAATGTACTCGGAGAAATCGGTTATGATGGGTAT
>JAISJX010000197.1 GCA_031261145.1 Tannerella sp. | reverse complement strand
GCTTCGCCTACGGCTCGCAATGACGAAACCAGACTTTTTGATCAACCCCAATATCTTGGTAGCCGTGGCATTTTAACCCACGGAACAAATCGGTTATTTGACGCCTTTCCGGAGTGTGTTTTTTATGAAAAATAGATTATCTTTGTCCCGGCTAATGCGGGAATATTTCCATCGGTTAACCCCAACATTATATGGATGATGAACGTAAACATATCAATTTAGTGAAAGAGGGAAGCGCTTCTTCTTTTAAATATCTATATAATGTATGGAGCGGGAAGTTGTACAATTTTGTCATGCGGATATCCAAAGGAGAGGAGTATCTGGCGGAAGAAATTGTTCAGATGACCTTTATCAAGGTATGGGAAAACCGTCAGTCGTTAGATCCCGACCAATCCTTTTCCGCCTACCTCCGCACCATCGCCAAGAATCTCCTGACAAATATTTATGAGCATCGTATGCAGGAATATATCTATCAGGAAAACGCCTCCCGGATGCCTGCATCAGAGAATACGACTGAGGAAGACGTTAATTATCATCTGCTTGATGAATACATCGATACCCTTACCGAACAATTGCCCCCTGCCCGGAAGGAAATCTTTATCCTCAGTCGCCGGAAATTCCTCTCCAACCGTGAAATCGCCCTGAAACTGAATCTGTCGGAAAATACCGTTGAATCTCAGCTCACTAAAGCGACAGCCTTCTTCCATAAAAAGTTTGACAAAAACTATAAAAAATGAATACCGGATATTATACCTAAATAAGTTCAACCGGCATTGTAGTGCCCTGATGAATGCCCTAACGGGCAAAGGATCAGGCGATCGATACTGTTTTCTATTGATATGAATGCCCTGACGGGCAAATTTTCCCGTAGGGAAACCATATCAATAGAAAACATTCACGGCTGTTGCCCGTTAGGGTATCCATACAGGTAATATATCCGGTAATCATCTAATACAATCTTTGAATTTACTCTTGCCCTGCAAGATTATTTAACGCTAATTTAGTTTCACTTTTCGCAACAAGCGACAAAAAAATAATACCTTTGCATGGTTTTTAATCATAATTATTTGGAGTATATGAAAATAAATTACCTGCTGTTGGTTTTTTCGGCGCTATTGTTGAGCGCTTGCAATAAAGACGAAGGATTGGGCGGCTCGTCCTCTTTGGAAGGCTATGTGTATCAAGTTGAGCACTCTGCCGCTAATTTCTCGTTTCAAACCGATACTTTTCCGGCGGTTGACGTGCGGGTTTTTCTAATCTACGGGAATGACCCCGACGTTTATTATGGTAAAGACCCCCGTACAGACAGAAACGGTTTGTACCGTGTTGATTATCTGCGGGAAGGAAATTATATCGTTTATTCGTTGTCCGAACCGGCGGATAATCAACCGGAAGCGGTTTCTAAAGAGGTGAGGGTAAAAGGCAGCCTGAGCAAAGCAGAACCTCTTTATATCCATACCGGTAAAGCCTACGGCACGTCGATGATTAAAGGCTCTGTTTACGGTTTGTTTTATGACAAGTCCACGTTGATAGACCAAGGCCCGGCGATTAATTCGGACGTTTTTATCAATCATTACGGCGATGAAATGTTTTTCGACCGTATCCGGGTAGGAGATCAGGGCGTTTTTATTTTTGAACGGATTCTCCCCGGAAAATATAAAATATGGGTGACCAGCGAAGACCCCGTCACACGGAAACTGACTCCGATAGAACAGGTTATTGAAGTGAAAGAAACGGGAGTAGTGTATGAATTGCCTGAAGAATTCAGGGTGAAAGTAAGAGCATAAAGAAAATGAAAAAATATACAACCGGTTTACTCATCCTCTTCCTTGCCGGAGGCGCCTTTTCCCGCAGTTTCGCCCAGAATCAGACGCCGGTAGCCCCTGCCGCTTCACAGGCGCAGACGCCTTTCCTGACCCAGGAAGAAAAGCGGGAATTGAGGAAAAACTTAATTGTCAAAGAATGGAATACCGATGCCAAAGGCAAACGGAAATGGCTGGATCATCTCACGGTCTGGGACGAAAACGGCCTCAAATTGGAAGAAATAGAATATGCCGTTTACGGTCAGAAGGAACGGGTTACATTTGAATACGATGGAAATGGAAAATGCGTGCGTGAAAATGTGTATGACGACAAAAACAGGCTCTACCGGATTCGCAAATATGAATATTTAGAGAACGGGCGGAAGAAAATTCAATATAATTATAACCCCGACGGAAAGTTATATTCAACCAAAGTGTATGAATACACCTATAAATAGCCCTGTTTTAGAGCGGATGACAACCATTACGCTGAAGGAAATGAAGCATATCCGTTTGATGGATCGCATGGACTTCAAGTTTATTGCGTCCGCTTCGTTGCTCCCGCAACTGCTGGAGGAAATAGCGCCTTTTTTTAAAGTACAGGTCAACAATGAGCGCCGCATGGCGCCTTACAGTACGCAATATCTGGACACATCCCGGCTGGATATGTTCCTCATGCACCAGAACGGGAAACTGAACCGGCAGAAAATCCGTATCCGTTCGTATATGGATTCCGGCATTTCGTTTCTGGAAGTGAAAAACAAGAATAACAAAGGACGGACAACAAAGGTGCGCATCCCGACGCCTCTTTCCCATATCCGGACGTTGGACGATATGGTTGAAAATCAATCTTTCCTGGATGAAAATTCCCTGTTCGACAGCCGGCGCCTGGAACCGGCGCTGGCCAACCGGTTCAACCGTATCACCTTAGTTAACAACCGGGCGACCGAACGGGTAACGATTGATACCCACCTTTCTTTTTTCAATTATATGACAGGACAGGAAAAAGCGTTAGAGGGAATTGCCGTACTCGAATTGAAACAGGACGGTTGGCGCCATTCCGATTTCAGGGAGGCGCTGAACCGGTTGCGTATCAAACCTGTGTCGTTCAGCAAATATTGCATGGGAACCGTGCTGACCAATCAAGACGCCAAATACAACCGTTTTAAACCTAAATGGACGATAATTAATAAATTAACAAACCAATAATATGATACAATCTGATGTCGATTTGCAAATCGCCGGTGAACATTTGCAACAATTAGCCGAGAGGGGACTTTCTTTTATGGGCGTGGACGTGTTCGACGCTTCCACGTTGCTGATGCTTTTAATCCGTTTCGTGGCTAACTTAGTAGTCTGTTGGGTGATTATCCAGTTTTTTTATTACAAAAAAAGCACGCGGAAAGATTACTATTTCACCTTTATGATTTTCAGCGTGACGGTGTTCCTGTTGCTTTTCGTGCTGCAAAGTCTCTCTATGGGAACGGGGTTTGCGCTGGGTTTGTTCTGTATCTTCAGCATGATTCGCTATCGAACCGAGAGTATCCAGATACGGGAAATGACGTATTTGTTTGTAATCATCGGCGTGTCGGCGGTCAACGGGTTGTCTGTCGATGTGGATTTCACTACCTTGCTGGTTGCCAACCTGCTGTTTATCGGTATTATCTGGGCGCTCGAAAGCATTATCAAACAAACGTCGTCCAAAATGGTTCTGTACGAAAAGATTGATTTGATAAAGCCGCAAAAACGGGACGAACTGCTGGCCGATTTGAAAGACCGTACCGGCCTGGATATTACGAAAGTGGAAGTGGGACATATTGATTTCCTGCGGGATGTGGCTTTTATAAAGGTCTATTACAAAGCGGAAAACGGCGAAATAAATACCATTGATAATGTCACAAAGTTTTCATAAAAGCAAATGGGCGGAAGGCAAAGGGCAAAAGGTAAAGGATTTTTCCTTCGCCTCTTACCTTTTGCCCTTCGCCCTCTTTTGTTTTTTTCTTTCCCCTTTCTCCCTTTCCGCTCAGGAAAGAGAAACCGATCTCGGCGCGTCTTTTTCTTTGGAAATGGAGAAGGATTTGAACCGCTATTTCAGTCTGGGGGTGGAAGAAGAAGTTCGTTTGAAAGATACTAATAAAGGTTTTGACCGGAACATAACGGCTTTGGGCGTGGAGTATTCTTTTTTGAACAAAAGGATGAAAGCAGGCGCCTACTATGCGTTTATTTACCTCTATAACAGCAATTTCCTCTACGAACCGCGTCACCGGTATTATCTCAACCTTTCTTATAAACAGCCTCTGGGTGATTTTACGCTTTTCTGGCGCGGACGATTGCAGGGTACGTACCGCGATGAAAGCCGGGGAGAATACAAAATCAATCCCAAATATATAATGAAAAACAAGGTGGAACTGGAATACGCCTTTTGGGGAAAGCCCTGGAAACCCTATCTTTCCTGCGATTTTTATACCAGTCTGAACGACCCGGTCATGGGTTACGAGTTGTCCCGTATGCGTTATCAAGGGGGCGTCAACTGGCGGTTGAACCGGACGGATTATCTCGGTTTCTTCCTCCGCTACGACCACTACCTCTCGGCAGACGATTCGCATACCGTCTCAGTCGGAGTTACGTATAAAATGAAATGGCTTTGAATTGTTGAATCACAGTTTGTCCGAGAACCAGGCTTTCGGGAGTTTGCGGCAGTTGTATTGCGAGGCCATCACTTCGCCGTATGCGCCCGCCGAACGGAGAGCAATCAAGTCATGACGGTGCACCCGGTTCAGTTCCACCTCTTTGCCGAACACGTCGGTCGATTCGCAGATGGGGCCTACCACGTCATAGACGTCGACGGCTTCGTCGCTGGTGATGTTTTCCATCCGGTGATAAGCGTCGTACATGGCCGGGCGAATCAACTCTGTGAAGCCCGCATCAAGAATGGCGAACTTCTTCACTTCGCCTTCTTTGACATAGAGCGCTTTTGAAATCAGCGTGCCGCATTGTCCCACCACCGAACGACCCAACTCGAAATGGATTTGTTGGCCGGGACGTTGTTTTATCAACTGGTGGAAAGCCGCGAAATAATTCTCGAAATCAGGGAAAGGCGCCTGATTCGGATGATAATAGTCGATTCCCAGTCCGCCGCCGAAATTGAGGTTTTCGATGGTTACGCCACGCGCTTCCAGTTCGTCCTGCAACTCGTTGGCGCGGATACACAAGGCTTGAAACACAGGCATATCCGTGATTTGCGAGCCGATATGGAAATGAATCCCCGTGAACCGGACGTTCTTCATGCCGGACAGTTCGTCCAGCACGCCGGGCAACAGTCCGATGTTGATACCGAACTTGTTTTCCTGCAATCCGGTGGTGATTTTGGCATGGGTATGCGCGTCGACATCCGGATTGATACGGAGGGCGATGGTCGCCGTTTTGCCTTTGGCCGCCGCCAGTTCGTTCAGCACGTGCAGTTCGGCCAGCGATTCCACATTGAAACAGGCAATGTCGTGTTCCAGCCCGAGATGGATTTCCCAGTCGGCCTTGCCTACGCCGGCAAAGACAATCCTGTTTGCCGGGAAGCCCGCATCCAGCGCCGCTTGTATCTCGCCGCCGCTGACGCAGTCCGCCCCCAGTCCCTTTTCCGCGATGACGGAAAGGATGCGCGGGTTGGCATTGGCTTTGACGGCGTAATGTTCGTGATAACCGTAACGGCCGGTTTCGGCGTTGATTTTGTCCAACGTCTTGCAAAGTAAATCTATATCATAGTAATAAAAAGGCGTTTGGATGCCTCTCAACTTGTCAACGGGAAACGTTCCTTTCAGCATTTTTTTTGGGGTTTAAACTTGAAACAAATGGTTGCTCAACGCCTGAAGCGCTTTTTTCTTGTCGGACGCTTTGATAAGCAGCGAGACATTGTAATTGCTGCCTCCGTAGGAAATCATACGTACGGAAATATCTTTCAGCGCATAAATGATTTTCGCCTCAAAGCCGACATTGTCCCATTCGAGGTCGCCGACGACACAGACAATCACCAGGTCGTTGTCTACCGTGACGGTGCCGTATTTCTTGAGGTCGTTGATGATTTCGTCCAGATGCTTGCAATTGTCAATCGTGACCGATACGCCCACTTCGGAAGTCGCCACGACGTCGATAGGCGTCCGGTAGTTTTCAAAAATCTCGAATACTTTCCGCAGGAAACCGGTTGCAAGCAGCATCCGTCCGCTTTTTATCTTGATGGACGTGATGTTGTCCTTGGCGGCCACCGCTTTGATTTTACCTTTCTCGGTCTCGTTGGAGATGGTCGTTCCGATGGCGTCCGGTTGCATGGTATTCAGCAGGCGGACGGGGATATTGTTCAACTTGGCCGGCAGGATGCAGGTCGGATGCAGAATCTTCGCCCCGAAATAGGCCAGTTCGGCCGCCTCGTCGAAATGCAACTGCCGCACGGGCGACGTCTTTTCCACAAAACGCGGGTCATTGTTGTGCATCCCGTCAATATCCGTCCAAATCTGGATTTCTTCCGCATGAATGGCCGCGCCAATCAGCGATGCGGTATAATCGCTGCCCCCGCGTTGCAGGTTGTCGATCCCGTTATATGGATTCCGGCAGATGAAACCTTGTGTGATATATAATTCAGCGTCCGGATGTTTTTCCAGCAACGCCGTCAGTTTTTCCTTGATGAAAGCCGGTTCCGGTTCGGCATTCTTGTCTATCCGCATGAAATCCAGCGCCGGAAGCAGTACGGAAGCAACGCCGCTCTCTTGCAGGTAGAGGTTCATGAGACCGGTGGACAGCAATTCGCCTTGCGCAAGGATGGTTTTTTCTTCAAACACGGTAAACAAACTCTTTGTAAACGAACGGATGAAGTCGAAACGGTCGAAAATCAGTTTCCGGGCGTTCTGTTTGTATTCCTCCGTGCCGTATAACCCGTCAACAAGGTTCAAGTATTTCAGTAATAATTTATTTGTGATTTCATTGGCGCCATCCGGATTCTTTTTATACAGATAATCCGAGATTTCGACCAGTGTGTTGGTAGTCCCCGCCATGGCGGACAGTACCACAATTTTAGGCGTCCCGTCGCAAATCAACTTCGCAACGTCTTTCATCCGTTGCACCGAGCCGACGGAAGTCCCGCCAAACTTTAAAATTTTCATAAC
>JAISJX010000105.1 GCA_031261145.1 Tannerella sp. | reverse complement strand
AAAATGTATGATTAAAATGGGGTTGACCAAAAAGTCTGGTTTCGTCATTGCGAGCCGTAGGCGAAGCAATCCAGAGTATTGATTATTAATGGATTGCTTCGGGATTTGCCCTCGCTATGACGTGCAAAATACCCTTTTTGGTCAGCCCCAATACATTGGTAGAATCTGTGATGTACAACTCTTTTCCGTCCCGTCAGGGATGGAATGTGAAAAGCCCGATTACCTGCTCCTGTTTTTTTGCGGTACGATTGCGGACAGTCACAAAATTTCTTTCCCGAATCATACAATATGCAGACGGGAACTCCGTTATACCTTTCAGTATATTATATCTAATTTATAATTTAATAAGTATCATCATGAAGACAATAAAAATTACATCGTTGATTCTTTTTGTTTGTTTTTCTTTTACGGGTTTTTATGCGAAGAAAAGTCCGGTTCCCGAAATCCTGAAAACGCATCGGGACAAAGCGTCTTTCACCAAACTGACCAAAGATTATGCGTCCTTTATCCCGCTTTTCAACGGTCAAAACCTGAAAGGGTGGTATGTTTATACCCAAAAGGATGGAATAAAGAAAGAGGGAGGAAACCAGTTCCGGGTCGAAGGCGGCGCCATCCATCTGGACGGGGCTAATATGGGGTATCTCTGCACGGATAAATCCTATAAGAACTACTACCTGCGGGTGGTATTCCGTTGGGGCGAAAAGAAATATCCGCCACGGGAGAACAGTATGCGTGACAGCGGAATCCTGTATCATTTTCCGGTTACGGAGAAAGATAAACTTTGGCCGAAATCCATTGAATTTCAGGTTCAGGAGAACGACTGCGGCGATTACTGGTGCGTAGGCGGAACGAATGCCGAATCGCCCAATCCGGGTCGTATGGAAGGCTCGCAGAAACGTATCATCCGCACAGGGAATTTTGAGAAACCGATACCTGAATGGAATACGTTGGAAATTATCTGTCTGGACAACCGGTCTGAACATTACGTAAACGGACATTTAGTGAATGAAGCGACCGGTCTCACCGTTAGCGAAGGAAAAATTCTTCTGCAGTTGGAAGGGGCGGAAGTGTTTTATAAATCCGTCAATCTGTTGCCATTGAAATAATAATAGAAGATATATGACTCCTTCGCTGGTTTTGGTAACTATTGCTTTTTATTTCCTGATACTGTATGCAATATCATTTATTGCCGGGAAAAAGAGCGACAACCAGGGTTTCTTTGTGGGCAACCGTAAGTCGCCGTGGTTTGTGGTGGCCTTTGCCATGATTGGTTCGAGCATTTCGGGCGTGACGTTTGTTTCGGTGCCGGGTATGGTGGGGACGAGCAGTTTCTCGTATCTGCAAATGGTGCTGGGTTTTGTGGTCGGGCAGTTCCTGATTGCATACGTCCTGGTGCCGTTGTTTTATAAGTTAAATCTGGTTTCGATTTATGGCTATTTGGAGGAACGTTTCGGATACTCGTCCCACAAGACAGGTGCGTGGTTCTTCTTTATTTCGAAGATGTTAGGGGCGGCGGTTCGTTTGTTTCTGGTTTGCCTGACGCTGCAATTGCTGGTTTTTGAGGCGCTTCACCTGCCGTTTATCCTGAATGTGGCGTTTACGGTGGCGTTGGTCTGGCTTTATACGTTCCGTAGCGGGGTGAAATCGCTGATTTGGACGGATTCGCTGAAGACATTCTGCCTCGTGACATCCGTCGGGTTGTGTATCTATTTTATCGCATCGGGCTTGCATCTGAGTTTTGGGGAAATGATAAGCGTCATTAACAAGAGTGATATGTCGCGGATGTTTTTCTTTGATGATGTGAATGATAAGCGTTTTTTCTTTAAACAGTTCCTGGGCGGCGTCTTTACCATGATTGCCATGACGGGGCTTGACCAGGATATGATGCAGCGGAATCTGAGCTGCAAAAACTCGAAAGATTCGCAGAAGAATATTATCATCAGCAGTGTGATGCAGTTTTTTGTCAATCTGCTGTTTTTGATGATGGGCGTATTATTATATATGTATGCGGCGCAGAATGGAATCGGGAATCCGGCCAAGAGCGACGAACTTTTCCCGATGATTGCGACCGGCGGTTTTTTCCCGGTAGTCGTAGGCATTCTTTTTGTCGTCGGTTTGATTTCGTCAGCTTATGCAGCAGCCGGTTCGGCGCTAACCGCTCTTACGACGTCCTTTACGATTGATATCCTGGGAACGGAAGGTAAAAGCGAGGAACAGGTCAAACAGACTCGCAAGCGGGTGCATGTCGGAATGGCCGTTGTGATGGGATTGGTTATTTTTATCTTCAACTTGGTGAACAATACCAGTGTTATCGACGCCGTTTATACATTGGCAAGTTATACTTACGGCCCGATTCTGGGGATGTTCGTGTTTGGGATTTTCACGAAACGGTCTGTAAAAGACAAATTCATTCCTGTTGTAGCGATACTTTCTCCCATTCTTTGCTATGTCTTGCAAAGCCATTCGGCAGAGTGGTTTAACGGGTATAAGTTCAGCTATGAACTGCTGATATTTAATGCGCTGTTTACGTTTGTAGGGTTTTGGATATTGTCGGGGAAGAAGAATTATTAGCAGTTTGTGGTAGCCATGAACCGAAAAAATAATGAACGGCAAACGCTTTTTTGATTTTATCATCAAGTTCTTCCGTTTCAACGCCATTCAATACTTTTCCAACTTCCGGGCCATTTAACGGTGCGACTAATTCTGCCGACAATAAGGTGATTTCTTCCTTTGAAGAACGGGCATCATATAGCCGGGTAGTCATAAATGGCCCCGTTGTTTCCATTATATAAAGGTATTTGGTTTTGTTTTCAGGCTGTGCCGGATTCCCTTCTTTAAAAACATCTTCAATAATCGCCTTAAAATAAGTATGTCCGGGTATCGATGCCATAAGCGCATTCCCAACGATGTATGGCCTGTTTTGCGAGGACGCATGCAGAGCCGGTTCCATCCCCATGCAACAGCTATGGCCGTATAAAAGCGTATCAAACGCTTCCAGACATTCATAATCCATATCC
>JAISJX010000101.1 GCA_031261145.1 Tannerella sp. | reverse complement strand
AGCTCGTTTGTAGTGGATAACATGCCATACTTTCTGGACGAAGCGGACTACCGGCGGATCGATTCGCTTCTCAGCCGGGATACGATTGCCGGCATGTTGGAAAAAGACCGGGAGTTATTAGTATCGCCCATCGGCATGACGCTGAAACAAAATATCTTATCGGATCCGCTCCATCTTACGCCGCCTTTGTTAAGCAAGTTACAGGGTTTTCAGGTAAGCGACGCATTCCGGTTGTATCAGGATCACATCTTTACGGACGACCGGCAGGCGCTCCTGTTTATCGAATGCACGATGCCGGTCAGCGAAACAGCCCGTAACGCCGAACTGATTGATTCCCTGAAGTTATTTATCGGCCGGATAGAACAACACTTTGGCGGGCAGGTGAGCCTCCATAGCTTCGGCGCTTCCGAAATTTCGCTGAATAACGCTACCCAAATCAAGAAAGACACCATCTTGTCCAGTGCGCTCGCCGTTTTTCTTATATTTCTCCTCTTAGTTTACTTTTTCCGTAGCGGGAAAAAGATACTTTTAATCTTTCTATCCGTCCTCTTCGGCGGGTTATTTGCTTTGGCGTTCCTGTATCTGATACGGGGCGAAGTGTCTGTTATCGCGATTGGCATCAGTTCGATCATGTTCGGTATTGCCATTAATTATCCGCTTCATTTTGTGGATCATTACAGCCATACGCCCAATCCCCGGTTGGTTATCAAAGATATTTTTGAACCGCTTACGATAGGAAATATCACGACCGTCGGCGCATTTCTGAGTCTGGTGTTTATCGGCTCGAATGCGATGTGCGATCTGGGTTGGTTCGCCTCGCTTCTGTTGGTGGGGGCTATCTTTTTTGTGTTGCTTTTCCTGCCGCACCTGTTGCCCGTCCGGAAAACGAACCGCGAACAGGAGCATACCCTTTTCACCCGTATTATCGGCAAACCTTTTGAAAACAACCGGTGGATAGTGACGGCCGTCCTTCTGCTGACCGTATTCCTCAGCTTTTTCAGCATGGATTCCCGTTTCGAGACGGATATGCAGAAGATTAATTACATGACCAAAGAGCAGGAACAGGAATACCGGCGGATGACCGGCCTCCTGAACAAAAATCAGCATATCCTTTATTATGTGACGGAAGGGGATAACCTTGACAAAGCATTGGAAGAAAACGAAAAACTCACGCCGTTGATGGATACGTTGCTTGCCGGGGGAAGAATACACAAGACGGGCGGTATCGGCCACTTTTTCCCCTCCCGCGCGCGGCAGGCGGAACGGGTGCAGCAATGGAATACGTTCTGGAGTAGCCGTAAAGACTCCGTGCAGACCTGCCTCAACGAAGCCTCCCAACATGCGGGTTTTAAACCGGGCGTTTTTCAGGCGTTTGAAACGATGATAAACCGGACGTGGGAAGTCCCGGATTCCGCTCATTTCGATGTATTGAAAGAGGTCTTAGTCAAGAATTTCATCATTGAAACAGACGACAAAACAATGGTCGTCAATATGCTTTATATGGATGCCGGCCGGGCGGCCGCGCTCGAAGAAGAGTTGAACAGCCTTGATAACGCCTCCATCTCGTTCGACGCCGGTTCGATTACGCGGCGGATGGTCGCTTCCCTGTCCGACAATTTCAATTATGTGCTGTATATCTGCGGATTTATCGTTTTCGTCTTCCTGTTCTTTTCGATGGGGCGGCTGGAACTTAGCCTGATTGCGTTTGTTCCGTTGGCATTAAGCTGGATTTGGATACTCGGACTGATGAATATTTTTGACATCCGTTTCAATATCGTCAATATCATCCTGGCTACGTTTATTTTCGGTCAGGGGGATGATTATACCATTTTTAAGACGGAGGGGCTGATGTACGAATACACCTTCAAAAAGAAGATGCTGGCGTCCTATAAAAACAGCATCGCTCTTTCGGCGCTGATCATGTTTATCGGGATGGGGATGCTTATTTTTGCGAAACATCCCGCCCTTCGTTCGCTGGCGGAAGTGACGATTGTCGGGATGTTGTCGGTTGTGGTAATGGCCTACATCCTGCCCCCGTTCCTGTTTAACCTGCTGACGATTCGTAAAGGGAAAAAACGGATGATGCCGGTCACGCTGCGGAATCTCTTCGCTACCGCCTATTCGTTTGCCGTTTTCCTGACGGTAAGCACGTTTATTACGATTACCGGATGGGTGATGTTTACGTTCGGCAAAACGACGGAGAAGAAAAAAAGAGTGTATCATACCATGCTTTGCCGCGTGGCCAAGTTTGTGATTTACCGGGTTCCGGGAGTCAAGACGACGTTACGGAACCTTTCCGGCGAAACGTTTGAAAAACCGTCCGTTATTATCTGCAACCATCAGGCGCACCTGGACTTGATGTGTGTGATGATGCTCACGCCCAAATTAATTGTCCTGACGAACGATTGGGTCTGGCATTCCCCGTTCTACGGGCGTATGATTAAGTACGCCGAATTTTATCCTGTTTCCAGCGGGATTGAGACTGCGCACGGACTGATGGAAGATGTTATCCGGCGCGGTTATTCCATTGTGTTCTTTCCCGAAGGCACCCGTTCGCCGGATTGTTCGATCCGGCGGTTCCATTCGGGCGCATTTTTCCTTGCCGAAAAGTTAGGGTTAGACATTGTGCCGGTGATGATTCATGGCGTAGGCCACGTGCTCCCCAAGCAGGAATTTATGTTGCGGAAAGGCCACATTTATGTTCAGGTGATGGAGCGGATTACGCCCGCTGATCCCCGTTTTGATAGCGGCTATTCGACCCGGTGCCATCAGGTTCGCCGTTACTATAAGGAAGAGTACCAGGCTCTATGCCGCCAGTTTGAGACCGCCGGTTATTACAGCGATTTGGTACTGCACAATTATATCTACAAAGGCCCAACGATAGAGCGTGCCATCCGTAAAAGCCTGCGGAAACAGCAGCATTTCGCCGAACTGATAGCCCGGTTTCCCGACGAAGGGCGGGCGCTCATTATCAACAGCGGGTATGGCGAATTTACATTGCTCCTCGCCCTTGTCAAAAAGCGGTTGCAGGTCGTTGGCGTAGAACCGGACGCAGACCTGCGCAATTTGGCGGCCAACTGCGCCTCCGTCCCGCCCAACCTCCAGTATATCGAAAACGAACAAACCTTTGGCAATGAACCGGCGGATGTCAGGATCATTCGAGTTGATTAACAAGAAAACCAACATCTTGAATGGAAGAACCTGTTCCCGGGTCAAGCCCGCAATGTAATGACGCATACGCACGCCACCCGTCATTGGTAGGGTCTATAAAAAGTTTAAATAATCGGAAATGACGGATAAGACAGGCTGCACGGTGCATGACAATGCGTGTTCAAATCGTGCACCGTGTACCTTTATACCGTGCACCCTATATTGGTAACGTCATTGGCAGGCACGAAACAATCCCATTCATTCCATACACTATGGAAACCAACAAGGGGGGGCATGCTCCCTTGCTAAAGACTGAATCGTAAATTATTCTTAATTATTCACGCTTTTGTTATGATTATTTATCATGCCCTTCATGATAATACCCGCATTTGGGGGTAGTGTAGGTCCCGCAACCCCTCTATCTTTGTGCCGTGATTGGATATTTTAGTAAAAAAATTGAGAATTAAAAAAATTGAGAATTGAGAATTGAGAATTAAAAACAGTAATCCTGATAATCTTGAAAATCTTACGAAAATCAAGGTTCAGACAAAATTAAATTAAAGTGAATATGAAAACAACAGAGTTAAGAAAAGAAAGTATGTCGCCCTTGAGTTTGATTCGGGCGATGGTGGTAACGGCGTCTATCGGCTGCATGGCGCTCATGATGGCGACCCTGAGCGGTTGCGATACGGAAGACGACCCCGGCGGAGAAATGGATAAAGATTTCCCTCTCGTGTTCAGTACTAACAAGTTGAACTTCGTTGACCGGTTTGCGCAACAGTTCACGCTCACAAATCCGGGCGGCGAGGCTGTTTCCTATTCGGCTGTGTCGTCGGAGGCGTGGATTGAACTCAATACCACATCGGGGACGATTGCGGCAGACGGCGAGGCGCCTGTCTTTGTCTCGGTAAATACCGCAGACATGAAGGCCGGCA
>JAISJX010000018.1 GCA_031261145.1 Tannerella sp. | reverse complement strand
CTCAACCCTGTGCAAATCAATGCAAAGGATATGGATACGCAACGACTTAAAAATGAATTTGGAAAAGACCTGACCTTTTGGGGCGGTGGGATAGACACACAAAAAATATTGCCATCCGGTTCGCCTGCGCAAGTGAGGGAGCATGTGCTGAGGCAATGCGAAATCTTAGGCAAAGACGGTGGTTTCGTGTTCAATTCCGTACATAATATACAAGCGAATGCGCCCATTGAAAATGTGGTGGCTATGATTGAAGCCCTGAACACACTTTCCTGATAAGAAGAAGTTGGGTTTTTCTAAAAACGGCTAATCCGGATGATGATCAACAGGGGCGGAGGGAAGTGATAAAAGCCGGAATGTTCCTGTTTTGTATTCATTTCAGAATAGTTTGAAGAACTTTTTGCGGTATTCCGAAGGAGACAGTCCGGTGCTTTTTTTGAATTGTTTGTTGAAGTGACTCAGATTGTTGTAGCCGCTATCCAAACATACTTCCAATATAGTCAGATTTTTATCCATTAGCAATTTGCAGGCGAAATCAATTTTGATCCGGTTCAGGTATTCAAAAAGAGTCAAACCTGTGCTGGATTTGAAGAAGAGGCATAATTAACTTTCCGTCATATTGGTTATTTCGGCCAATTGATTCAGGTCTATTTCATTTTTGTAGCTATTCATCAGGTATTCATGTATTTGAGCAACACGTTTGTTGGCGGGGGTAAACCGTGTTTTCATATATTCCCTGCCGGCCAAATGAATCAAATGTGTGCTTTTCCCAATGATGTCCAGAATCGCATAAAAATGAATCATTCGTTCAAATCCTTTCATATAAGGCATTTGAAGCATTATTCTACTGATGTCGTTCAGCGTATCGCCAGTGATTTGCAATCCTCTTTCTGACAAGGTCAACGCTTTATCTACGTACTTAAATTCGGGCAGTGCAAGCAATTGCGGATACAGAATATCGGATGAGAATTGCAGAAACACACTTTCCAATGTCCGGTTAGAGGAAATGTTGGCATGTTCCTTGTCGGCAATCCACACATGCGGCAGGTTCTTCCCGATGAAAACCAAGTCTCCCGGCTGAAAATCCTCGATGGAATCACCCACGATCCGTTTACCCGTACCTTCCGTTATAAAACTGATTTCGTACGTGTTATGGTAATGCCAGTTACTCTTTTCCAGATTATCCTGGAAAATGCCGATAAAGAAGGATTCACCCTCTTGTAATACTATTTTTTCAAATACAGGTATCATACTTAAACCGATAATTGATGATTTATGTGCAAAGATAATGGAAAATATCAATATAGCATCAATACTGGTAAAAATAGATGTTGTTCATAAGAAAAAAAAGTAGTACCTTTGTCGTGTTTAAAAATAAATTATTTATAGTTGTATCATGAAATATAAAAATCTCATTATTAATGATCCGCAGGATCTATTGTTTGGGAACGCACCTAAACCGGTGAAGACCCGTCGTGGATTGGAAATTGGCGGCGGGAAAATCTATTCCGAGTTGAATTTTACACTTCCCACCATTACGATTGATGATCATACGTTGCCGGAGGTTTACCGGCACTATCGTGAAATAGCCGAAGGCGCTCTTGGCCGGGCGGTGGAGTTGGAGTCAAACGGGATCGTACTTGAATTTGAGACGTTGCTTGAGATGACGCAAAAACCGGATATCGGCGTGGAAATTGTAAAAATAATGAATGGCATCTGTGAGGATTATTTCCAAAAACATGGCCTTATTTCCGAAATACGTCTTACACCCAATGATCTGCGAGAATTTGAACGTCCTGCAAAACAGCGTACTACCTCTTTATTGGATCCCATGATGGAATTGTTTGAACGAGGGATGCTCGAAGGTGGCGATTTATTATCTATTGAGAGTACGGGCGGCAAAGAGGTTTCGGACGATGCGTTGATGATGTGCGACATCAAGACCGTTGTTTTTGCACTTTCCGTATTGGGTGTCAGGGATATGCAATTCCTTTGGAAGAAGATTGTCTCGCTGGCGCAAAAACATGGAAAGATTGCGGCAGGCGATTCGGCCTGCGGATTTGCCAACACCGCAATGGTTTTGGCGGAGAAAAAATATATCCCCAAAGTTTTTGCAGCATTGGTGCGGGTTATATCCGTTGTCCGTTCCATCGTTGCTGTGGAAGAGGGCGCCACCGGCCCGGACAAAGATTGCGCTTACGAAGGCCCGTTCCTGAAAGCCATTACCGGTATTCCGATTTCTATGGAAGGGAAAACGGCTGCCTGTGCGCATCTTAGCCCCATCGGTAACATTGCCTCGGCTTGTGCGGATTTGTGGAGTAATGAATCGGTACAGAATATCAAGCTGCTTTCGGGAATGGCGCCGACGGCTTATCTGGAGCAGTTGGAATACGATGTGCGCCTGATGAATGAAGCGCTGAAAGAAGGAACCGTTCCTGCGCATATCTTGCAGCATTTGCTTGTCGCTTCGGATATATACACCGATCCGCAGGCGATAGTACTTGCGCCTGAGAATGTGATCCGTATCTCGAAAGCGATGGTGAAAGGCGACTCTTACGTGGCGAATGCAAGGGATGGCGCATTGACCGCACTGGATATTATTGAAGAAGCGATCCGGTCAGGTCAGATGAAGATTTCGGAGATGGAAATAACGTATCTTACGCTTATGCGTAATGATCTGAACAGTATTCCCGACAGTGAAAGCGATTTTATAGAGATGATGCTTCCGTTGCTGGATCAAAGTAAATTCATCCCTTCCGAATATGGATTATAACATTTAATAATTAATATTTTACACAAACGAAATGGAAAATTTAGATCAACTTTACGAAGCTATTTTGAAAGGGAATCTTCCCTTGGCCGTTGAAATGACGAAGATAGCGCTTGAACAGAAAGAAAGCCCTCAGTCCATCATTGATGTTTACATGTCGAAGGGCATGGAAGAAATCGGACGGCGATTTGAAGAGGGAAAAGCATTTGTGCCGGAACTGCTTATGTCTGCCCGTGCGATGAAAGGGGCATTGGAAGTATTGAAACCGTTTATGGCCGGTGACAGTGTGCACCACATCGGTACGGTCGTGATTGGTACGGTCAAAGGGGATTTGCATGATATCGGGAAGAATCTGGTGGCTTCTATGCTCGAAGGATGTGGTTTTGAGGTGATTAATCTCGGCGTGGATATTTCGTCCGAAAAGTTTGTTCAGGCGGTGATAGATAATAAAGCGAATATCCTGTGCTTGTCGGCATTGCTTACTACGACCATGAATTATATGAAGGAAGTGGTTAGCGCCCTTGAGAATGCAGGAATCCGGGACAAGGTGAAGATTATGATAGGCGGCGCTCCGATTAGTGACGGTTTTGCGAAAGATATCCGCGCCGATGCTTATGGAAGCAATGCCAATGCTGCTGTTTCCGTAGCTAAACAATTGCTTGCCAGTTGATGCGGTGAAAGAGTTTCTTGTTCCATTCAGCGAAATCGAATTATCTCAGGAAGATATAATTAAAGAGATAGGATATAAGGATACGTTACCGGATGATTCCATTCCGGGGACTATTGACCGTTTATTGGCCCTGCTCAAAAAGACGGTACAGCCCCGGTATGTGTTTCAAATTCATGAAGGCGAGATAGAAGGAGCATCTGTTCATATCCTGAATGAGACGTTTCTTACCGGCCCGACGATTACTCATTTGTTGGAAAAATCGTCCTCTTTTGCGCTGTTTGCCGCCACGGCAGGAGTGGAGTTTGAGCAGATATTGCAGGAATGTAAGCGGACGGAAGATGATATTCTTGTCAATTATCTTTTGGATATTATGGGCACGTGTATTGTGGAGAAAACCGGCGATTATATGGAGCGGAAGTTAGAGGAAGAAATTGGAGCAGAACTGCTTCATACCCATCGGTTTAGTCCCGGATACTGTAATTGGCGCCTGACGGAACAAAGGAAGATATTTTCGTTGTTGGGAAACCGTCCCTGCGGAATTACTTTATCGGATGTGTGTCTGATGCTTCCGGTGAAATCTATCAGCGGCATTATTGGCATCGGGAAGGAAGTCAAGCGAAAACAGTATGCCTGCCAATATTGCGAGTTGGAGACTTGCTATAAACGGAAAAAGGCGACTGCGTGAGTGGAAGTTCAGGATAAATGTGGGGGGCGACAAAAAAGTTTCAACAGGTTGTCTTTTCTCCATATTGAGTAGAACCTTTTGGGAATACACAAATGTTCCACGGAATAAATTTATTTCGTGGAACATCTTGTAGCTATAGGAGTTTTAATTTTATCCCGGATGGACTTTTTTCATCCGTTCCGTTTATTGGATAGCGCTTCTGATCCGCACTAATTTTTGCAGCAGATTCTCCAATAAATCCAATGGTAACATATTGGTCGCGTCGGATTTAGCTTTGGCCGGTTCGGTGTGTGTTTCGATGAAGATACCGTCGGAGCCGACGGCAATGGCCGCTTTGCCGATGGTTTCGATCAGTTCGGGCAGTCCGCCGCTTACGCCGGATGTCTGGTTGGGTTGTTGCAGCGAGTGGGTGATATCCGTAATCACGGGGAAACCAAATTGTTGCATCTTGGGAATGCCGCGAAAATCTACTACTA
>JAISJX010000347.1 GCA_031261145.1 Tannerella sp. | reverse complement strand
GGACAAAGAATTTATCGCTGCCTGCGACGAACTGCTGAACAGCCCGCTCTATATGATGCAATGGGTGGAAGAAGCCGACCGTGACGACCCCTTGATTCCTTTGAAAAAAGATTATAAAGCGTTCAGTTATTATCATTTGAACGACGGAAGGGTAGTAGGTCTTTGGAAAAACGGACTGGCTTCCATCAGTTCAGATGACGGAAAAACATGGGCGGATGTGAAAAGAGCGCCCGGAGTGGTAACCGGAAATGCAAAGTTTTGGGGACAAAAATTACCGGATGGAAAATTCGCCACCTTGTATGACCCTTCCGAATTTCGCTGGCCACTTGCCATCTCGCTGAGTAACGACGGATTGGAATACACCGATTTATGGTTGGTGCACGGCGATATTACGCCTTTGCGTTACAAAGGAGCTGAAAAATCCCGCGGACCGCAGTATGTACGGGGAATTTTGGAAAACAACGGGACACCTCCGGGCAATCAGATTTGGGTTACTTACAGCATGAACAAGGAAGACCTCTGGATTTCCAAAATTCCGGTTCCGGTAACCAACAAGGCGACAAGTCATGCCGACGACGTGTTCGATGCGCTTCCCGAAGGGAAAGAATTGGACGAATGGAATATTTACAGTCCGCTATGGGCGCCTGTCTTCATTGAAAAACAGGACGGGAAACGTGTATTGGCTTTGAAGGACTGGGATTTATTCGATTATGCCAAAGCGGAAAAAGTAATCCCCGAATCCAAAGAACTGACCGCCTCGTTTTCCGTAAAACCCATGCAAAATGATAAAGGAAACTTGCAAATTGAGTTTCAAAATGCCAAAGGACAAGCCTGCACCCGCCTGATTTTTGATAAAGACGGTGTGTTGCGACTGAAAACCAATTATAAATACACCAACTTGTTGGATTACGAGCCGGAAAAAGTCTATACTTTCAATATCAGCCTGTCGGTGGCTACGCGCAGTTTGGACTTGGATGTGAACGGGAAAAAGACGACTCGCCTGTTCTTCACTCCGGTCGAATCCATAGAAAGAATCGTTTTCCGGACGGGAGATATTCCAACCGTCCCAATCGCTAATACGCCTTATACCAGCGATGAAGACCTGCCCAATGCCGGTGAAGACGAACCTAAGGCGGAATATTACATTGCCTGCCTGAAAACCGGAACGACGCCTCCGACCGCCGCTATCCTGAATCCCGACGATTTCAAATTCCACGTGGATTATTTCAATAACATGGAAGATGAAAACATCGCTCAGGCAATTCCCAATGCACAATCTTGGGAATGGATGAAAAACAACGTTCCGCTGTTTGAATGTCCGCAAAAGAATTTCGAGGAAATCTATTATTTCCGCTGGTGGACATTAAGAAAACACATCAAGGAAACGCCCCTCGGTTATGTGATGACCGAATTTCTAATCAATCGCCCTTATGCCGACAAATACAACATGATTGCCTGCGCCATAGGACACCATGTTTACGAATCGCGCTGGCTGCACAACAAAGATTACGTCAACCAATACATCCATGTCTGGTATCGCGGAAACGAGGGACAACCGATGAAACAGTTGCGCAAGTTCAGCAGTTGGACGGCGGATGCGCTTTACAACAAATATAAAGTGGATGGAAACCAAGTCTGGTTGCTGGATATGTTCCCCGCTTTGCAACAGGAATTTACCGCGTGGGACGACCATCTGTTGCCGTCCGGATTATATTGGCAGGAAGATGTCCGCGACGGAATGGAAGAATCCATCAGCGGTGGACGGAAGAAACAATATGCGCGTCCAACCATCAACAGTTATATGTTTGGAAATGCAAAAGCCTTGGAAGCCATCGCTCAATTGAAGGGCGATAAAGACTTGGCGAAAACGTACGAAACGAAGGCGGATGCCCTTAAAAAGTTAGTACAAACACAATTGTGGAATGCGGACAGTCTTTTCTATGAAACTTTACGCGCCCCCAATGAATCCGCCTGTGTGCGTGAAGCCATCGGATTTAATCCTTGGTATTTCAATCTGCCGGATGCCGCTAACGGAAATGAACAGGCTTGGAAACAGGTTTGTGACCCGCACGGTTTTCTCGCTCCCTACGGACTGACCACCGCCGAACGCCGTCATCCGGAATTTCGTACGCACGGCTGTTGCAGCTGCGAATGGGACGGCGCCATCTGGCCCTTTGCCTCCGCCCAGACCCTGACTGCATTGGCTAATTATATGAATAATTATCCGAATCCCATTATCGGCGACAGCGTTTACTTCGATTTATTGGAACGTTATGTCCAAAGCCAGTACCTCCGCGGACATCCTTATGTTGGTGAATATTTGGACGAAAAGACCGGTTATTGGCTGAAAGGCGACCAGGAAAGAAGCCGTTATTACAATCATTCCACATTCAACGATTTAGTGATTACCGGCTTGGTAGGTCTGCGCCCCCGCGCCGATAATGTATTGGAAATAAATCCGTTGATTCCGCAGGATAAATGGGATTGGTTCTGCTTGGATAATATCTCCTATCACGGCAAAATCCTAACCATTGTCTGGGATAAAACCGGAATGAAATACAATCACGGAAGCGGTTTTTATGTATTGGTCAATGGAAAATTGGCGGCACATTCTGATACGTTGGGGAAAATAATATCAGGGGCATTCTAAATTATATACAAAAAAGTTGTCAATTAATAACCTTTTTGTACTTTTGCGCTATGACAGATAGCGATTTCATAGAAAAACTCAAGAAACAGGACAGTTTGAGTTATACCCGGTTGTTTGATATTTACTTCAAACAACTGCATCGTTTTGCCGTCAGTTTTGTCGGCGACTATGATTCGGCAAACGATATTGTACAATTGGTTTTTATTTCCTTGTATGAAAATATAACCCGGCTTTCTCCCGATGTCAATCTTTCTTCATGGCTCTTTACTTCCGTCCGCAACCGTTGTTTGAATTTCCTGCGCGACCGCGACATTGAGGCGCGTAATAAAGAGATTTATTTGCAAAACTATGAAGAAACGGACAATATGGAATATTATGACGATACGGAATTGCTGGCTAAAATCAGGCTTATTGTTGATGAACTGCCCGAAAAATGCAGGGAAATCTGTGAACTCAGGTTTTATCAGAACATGCAACAGAACGAAATCGCAGAAAAACTTTCCATCTCCGTAAACACTGTAAAAGTACAGATTCACAGAGCCATCCAAAAAATCAGGCAATCCGTGAAACCCGAAGACGTATGGTTTATATCGCTTTTAATTCCGGTTTCGTTGTCTATCATTATTTTAAATACAGGCTCTTGAATCGGCAATGGCATAAAGGATGTCCTGAGTTGATACGTCGGAGTCAATACAAGGCACATCAAATGGCGAATGATGTTCATTATATGATACGAGGCGGAATTTACTGCCGTTCTTCCAAGTAACAATAACATCTTCTTTCATAGCCGCATCGAAAATATCTGATGCTTTACTGGTTACATCTGCATAATTATAAGTTTTCATATCTCTAATAAGTTTATTTTTAATTTATTAGCGCATTCTTTCATTTTCTTATTACTTTGAAACGATAAAGATACGACAAGATTTTGGAATAACCAAATTTTTGGCGAAAAATATTCGTTTGCGGGTGGGGAACCGCTCACTTGATAATTTTTTTTCACAATGTTGTAAACCTTTTTTGTGTTATGGTGTTATCCATATAAAGAAAAGGTAAACTAATGGTCATAGATTTTGAAATAATTAAACATACCGGTAGAGAATTGTCCGTAGAAGAAGAAAATCTGTTACGGGAATGGTTGGCGGAATCCGAAGAACACCGGAGATTGTATGAAAATATCCAAAACAGTGCGTTCTACAGTCTTTCGGACGAACAATTGAATGTGTGGCGTGATGAGTACGTAAACAAATTAAACAGGTTAGGGAGAAGGCGCCGGATGATTCGACGGATACAATACTTTTCAGGCGCCGCAGCAGCCATTGCTCTCTTCCTGTGGATAGGTTCCTTATTTATTGAAGAGCCTGAAAAAAACCTTACGGCAGATGTGAAACGCAATGACCGGGAGATTCTTCTGACAAGTTCTACGGGTGAAATCGTAGAATGGGATAAAATTGAGTCCGATACATTATATATTGACGGCGTTACAGTGGCTAAACAAGATTTCGCTTTATCCTATCCGTCGGCGAAACAGGAAGATGAAAAAATTGCGGAAGTGGCGCTTAACCATTTGTATGTGCCGCGGGGAAAAGAATTTCAATTGGAATTGAGCGACGGCACTAAGGTCTGGTTAAATTCGGATACCGAGTTGCAGTTTCCGGTCGCCTTTTCCGGAACGGAGCGAAGGCTTTCGTTGAAAGGAGAAGCCTATTTTGATGTGGCAAAAGATGAAACAACGCCATTCATTGTTTCCATAGAAGGCGCTGAAATACGGGTGCTTGGGACGCAATTCAATGTAAATACGCGCAAGATGGAAAAGCAGTCTGCCACTTTGATAATAGGAAGTATCTCCATAACGCAGGAAGGCGGGCAGGAAAAAATATTGCATCCGGGCGAAACCGCAGAGTTAAACCGGCTGACGGACGAAATGAAAGTGTTACAAGTCGATACAAGAACTTATACGGCGTGGAGATACAAGGGATATCTGTTTGAAAATGAGACAATAGAAAATATATTGGATAAATTGGCTTTGTGGTACGATGTGGAAATTGTATATGAAGACGAACCGGTAAAACATGAAAGATTCAGCGGATGGCTCCAGCGTACAGAGAGCA
>JAISJX010000014.1 GCA_031261145.1 Tannerella sp. | reverse complement strand
CAAAGCGTTGACAGTGCTGGAGAAAGCGCTGGAGGCCTACCCTGCAAAAAAGTAAACATTCCTCATCCCTTGTTTACCCATAAGTGTTTGGTAGAAAATGCGCCATGAGCTGTGATTTGCCTGTAACTTTTCTTGAAATATATTCCCTATTCCACCATTGCCGTTGTTTTTGACACGGCACAGGTTGTGAAATAACCGACGCCGCTTCCCGAAATGTCAGTAGCCATATTTGCTGCGGGACCACTGAAGGGCGATTCCCCGTTCATGCCATTTCTGCATTGTTGGATAAAATTGTAATAACCTTTTTCTATACGACTGAAATGAAGGATTACGACATCGCCGGGCTTTAACCGTATGCGGTCATTGTCGTCGTCATCATCCATTGTGCCGAATCTTCCCAATGACCAGCCCTTCATGTATTGCTCGTTGAACATATCATCGTTCAACAGGCTGTATTTGCTGATTTTGTCGAAGAGCGTACCGTTTATTTCATATATGCCCAGGTAGTAATCTTCGCCGGGTGAGTCTTGAGCATAGACATACAATTCATACGATTGGTTCCCCATTGCACTCACACTTTTGATACGGATTGAATCGACTGTCATTGCCTCCGGCATTGTCGAGGTTGCCGAATAAAGTTCCTGTACGCCATCATTGTCAATATCCGTTTTCACGGTCAGCCGGTAAGCAAGTCCCGGAATACCGGCAACTTCGTTTGGGGTTTGATAATGTCCCGGATGGGCAGGGTCTTCGACAAGAGTAAACACCTCTCCGTCAGATACATTTATCTCAACTAAAGCACCCGGCAAGGCAGAGTTTGGTTGGCTGTCAAAGTAGGGCGATGATACGGAAACGGTTATCGACTGTTGTTTCAATTCATCGGTAAAACATCCGTAAATTGAAACGACAGGCGGCGAATCGCCGGTTTCAATATCTATAGGCGCTGTGCAGGACGCAGCAGAAAGCGCCAATACCCCAATGAACGCTCTATTTTTAATTGATTGTATCATGATGTTGTTAAAATTTGAAATTATAGGTAATGGACGGCATGATTCCGAAAAGATATAACATTTCGGCGGTGGGCGTAGGCGTATCGGCTTGATTGTAGTTGATTAGCCACGCATTTTTTCGCGCATAAGCATTGTATATTGAGAAATTCCATTCTCCTTTCCAGCGTTTTTTCGAATCGGGATGGGGTATGTAATTTACCGAAAGGTCAAGACGGTGGTAATTGGGTTTGCGGTATTCGTTGCGTCCCGAATAAATGGGGAAATATTCGCCGTTAATTTCAAAACGTCCCGTCGGATAGGTTGTCGGCGTTCCGGTGGAAAACACCCATAAAGCCGACGCATTCCATTTTTTTGAAAACCGGTAATTCAGGGAAATATTGACTACATGGGGTTTGTCGTAAGGAGCCGGATAGGTTTTTCCCTGATTGATTTCGGGAATGGTGCGTTCCGAACGGGAAAGCGTATAGTTGAGAAATCCCGTCAACCTGCCCGAATTTTTCTTTACGGTAAATTCCGCTCCGTAAGCCTGCCCTTTCCCCGTGCGTACCTCGCCTTCGAGATATGGATTCAAAAGCAATTTGGCATGGTCGGCAAAATCAATTACATGGTGCATGGATTTGTAATAAACTTCGACCGATGTTTCAAACATATTGTCTTTAAAATTACGGAAATATCCCAACGAAAACATATCTACGGTTTGCGGTTTGATATTCGGGCTTGCCGAAAACCACACGTTGAACGGCGAACCGGACGCTGAATTTTCCGCCAGTTGCAGGTATTGCGCATTGCGAACATAATTGGCTTTGACGGATGAATGGTCATCCAGTAAATAAACCAGTCCGGCGCGCGGCTCCCATTCGGAACAGGTATTGTAAATATGTGTCGTTTCTTCCATATTTTGGAAAAATGAAAGGCGTATGCCGTACCGGGCGCTTAACTTGCCGGTCAGTTGCTGTTCATTCGATATATAAAAGTCATTTTCCAAAGCTAAAGTATTTTGAATCTTATAGGCGGTATAGTTACTCATCGTTACATTTCCCGGATAAATGCGGTGAACAATGGTAGATAGTCCGTAATTCAAATTCCACCACCGGTTGATGTGTTGGTTAAAGTCAAATTTGAAAGCCACGTCAAAAATCCGCCCCGTCCAATCCGTACTCGTTCCTTCCGTATCCGTACCTGTACCATAACTGTAATTGCTGGCGTTAATGCTGAACTTTGAATATAAATTACCGGAAAATGCATGTCCCCACGTTAGCGAACCTGCCAAATTCCCGTAATTGAATTTCAATATCTTATCGGCGCCGAAAACATCCTGTCCGTAATACACATTCAGTTCAAGTCTGTCGCCGGAGATGAAACGGTGAGAGAGTTTGGCGTTCATATCATAAAAATAAACGGACGCACTGCGCATAGCCTCATCGCCCGAAAGTTTTAAGAACAGGTCTGCATAACTGCGCCGGGCGCCTATCATCCACGAAGTACGCTCGCCGATTGGACCTTCAAACATCAGGCGTGAAGAAATCAACCCGATGCCGCCTGTACCCTGAAAACGGGAAGGCATATCGGATTTGGTTTTCACGCTTAAAAGCGACGACAAGCGCCCGCCGTATTTTGCAGGAATATCGCCCTTGTAAAGTTCCAATCCGCTCACAACATCGTTATTGAATGCCGAAAAGAAGCCCAATAAATGGGAAGCGTTGTAAACGGTGGTATTGTCCAACAGAATCAGGTTTTGGTCGGGAGACCCGCCGCGCACGCTGAAACCGGAAGCGCC
>JAISJX010000249.1 GCA_031261145.1 Tannerella sp. | reverse complement strand
GCGTTACCCAGGGACCGCCGTCGTTCCATCCGCTGGTAATGTTCAGGCTGATTTCTATGCCGAGGCTGTCGGCAACTTGGCAAGTATAGGCGAACAATTCGCGCCATTCGGGCGACATATATCCGGGACCTGACGGGGTTTGCAGGACGGAATGGCTGTGAGAATACGTGCCTTCGTAATAACTCGAATTGCCTGCATCGAAAAGAAGAGCGCCCAGAATACCGTTTTCTTTCATTGCCGTCAGGTCGTCCAAAATGCCTTGTTTGGTCATATATCCTTCGAGCCACCACCAGAAAGCGCGTGGACGGGAATAGTCGGGCGGATTGAGAAAATCAGCCTCAAGATTGGCGCTCGGCGTAAACGGAACGGTAAAATCCTTTCCATCAGCCGGATTAGCGTAAATACAATTTACAGCAAATAACAATACAATACTGTAGTGAATGATTTTTTTATAACTTAACATATCCGTCAATTCAAATTTATTAATATTTCGTTTTCTTTCCCTTTCCATGTAATCACCGTTTTCCCTTTTTCTTTCGTAATCAACAGGTCGGCAGGTGTTTTAATTTCCAATATAGTGACGCCGTTTCTCTGCAACGCCATGAAGTTTCCGCAAGCCATTTTTTCGATTTTTCCTTTGCTGTCCGTTTTTAAGGCAAATATACCTTTGTAACTTCCGGTAAATTCGTTCTCTCCTACTTTTATATTAAAAACGGTATTGCTTTTATTTTTAACGGAAGCATAATCGGACATGACAACGGAGCCGTCTTGAAGAAAAATTCCATTTGAAACGGTATTGGCAGGCGCCAACAGACTGAAATTCTCCTTTTCAAACGGAACAGCCCGATGGGATAAGTCTGCAAAAAAACTGCTGCAATCATTTCCGTCAAAATCACGGGTAGCCTCACCTTTGATCATCAATCGACCGTTTTTGTCCAACACTTCTTTCATAAATGCTAATGAAGAAGGTTTGGCATATTGCGGATACAGGAAAATAACCGCATCGAAAACCCTGTCTTTGATTTGTACTTTTCCGTCTTCCCGAACGGTAACCATATTTCTATCCAACCACGTGCTCGGAACAGAGGCGCAGGGATAACCTGCCGCCCATACGGAGGAGGCGGCGGATTGCATATCGGTATTCCGGATACCCATGTTGTTGCGTTGATTGGTATCGGGATACCAGTTGAACAGATAAGGGAAATTATAAACAATCAGTATCGGAAGTTTTGGCGCCGCCGGATTAAATTGGTTGAGCAACCGGATACGACTTTCCACAGGTTCCAAATCTGCCAGAAAATCATCATCTCCGATGTTTTTTCCCCATCCCTGTATGTCGTTCCACGCATGATAATGCTCCCTGACACCATACGCCGCTCTGTCCATCGCTTCTTTGAGTAACGATTCTTTACTTTTGCTGTAAAACATATTATACATGACCGGTTGAGAGCCTGAGATACCGACGCCCATCCTGTCCTGCATGGGGAAACCTTCATCCGTTTGACCGTATTCCCGCGGAAGATCCCACCAGTCCACGCCGGTGTTCCACACATCATCGCCGGTCAGCGCGTTGTGGAATGTGCTGTGGCAGCCGATAAAACAGTCCTTACCAAAGAGCTTTTTAATATGATAATAAAACGAGTCTTCCACAGCAATCGGGCCTTTCGTTCGTTCTTCAAAATAAGTATTGATGGCTTTGATTCGGATTTCAGGCTTATTGTCGGGAGCATATCTCATATCCAACAACAATTTATCCGGCTCTGACTGATACTTGTTGCGATAATATACGGCAAAGTCATCACTCCATGTACGCTCGGTCATCACTGCTCCCGTATTTTTAATCCCCATGTTCCCATTTTCATCCAACGCCGCACCGTCAAAAGGGATGTCGGCATAATCATCCAGCATTTTTCGGAAAACACCAAAATGTTTGTCGGACAGCACATCAAAATAATTATAATAATGCGCTGTAACGATATAAGCGGTATATCCCGAATAAGCCGCAGGAGCGGAGACAGATACATCCACAGAGAAATCATTATTTATTTTTTCCGTAATCCATTCTCGTTCAATCTCTTTCAGAGTAGATAGATCATAAAAACCCTCCGATGTTTGTTTAAAAAGCCACCCTTTCACCAATTGTGCATGTATGATGGCGTTAAAACGGGCGGCGGCAGGTTTGTTTTGGATAAAGCCTTTGCCTTGCGTATCAAGCGTACACTCCCCTTCGGCAATCAGCGCTTCCGCATCTGCCGTTTCGACCGGAAAATCTCTAATGAACAATTCACGGGTACGATTCATCGGCCACAATTGAAGGACAACCTTGATACCTTTCTGATGAGCATGCGCAACCGCTTCAGCCAGATACGGCTTTAGCCGTTCCGTATTCCAGAAACCTGTGCTGTCGGTAAAACGAGAAGTCAGCATCACCAGATCGAAGGGACTCTGTGTTGCCATTTTGTCAATATCTTTCAAATATTGCCTGTCGGTAATTGTGGCATCATCCCAAAACCAGTAAAGGATTTGCGGATGATTGACATTGGCAAACTTATCAACACTACGGACAACAGGCTTACAGGAGCATCCTGCCGCTAAAAGAACAAAAAAAACAATGGCTGTTTTTATAAATCGTACATTCATTGTATTTAATAATTTAATAATGGCGTCCAATTTATTTGAATACGTTTAATGTGAAAAGATTGGCATTTCGATGCCAGTCAGTATCTTTCCACAGGGAAAACAATGGTTCTCCGTAGTTGGACAGCGACACGCCTTCGAATGGCATGGCGGCTGCTATACGCGCCGAATCGCCGTTATAGTATTTGTACCACTCCCAGCTCACATCGGGATGATCGGGCCAGAAACATGGACCGAACGATTCGGTAATCACAGCCTGCAACCGTTTTCCGCTTGAGAAGGTACAGTTGTTGAGCGTTGTTTGCAAGTAATTGCGGGTTCGTATCAACATCTTGTCGTAATTGTTGCGGCAAGCTCTGTCCCATACTTCCGACCAACGCTTCAAATCCATTTTTTCCCAACCGCTAAAATTTTGAGGATGACCCTGCGCAATTTCTGTAAATTCGCTATTGTCAGCAGGGCTGGTGATAACGTTGGGCATAAAATGGACGTCCACCACATCATATATTTCGGGCAGCCGTTTGGCAAATTCTTCCGCCCCCAGCGAGGAATAGGAAAGAGGAATGCCTTCGCGGCTGATTTCATCCTTAATTTCTTCGCCCATCCAAAGGTTGAACAACTTATATATTTCGTTCATTCGCTGATTTTTATCCAACTGCACTTCGCCTTCGTTCAGTTGCTGCGCATTGATTTGACGGATAGATTCGAGACTGCGCGAGGCAAAGTGCGGCACCTCGTTCATGGGAGCCACCCACACTGCCCGTTCCAGAATACCTTCTTCGCGCATCAGACGCAATGCTTTAACCCAGGTATGGCCGAAGTCCCTCAATGCCTTTTCTTCATTTGCTACGGGAATGAGGCTCCGGTCATTGTCCAGCACCAATATGGTCTTGTGCCCCATCATGTGGCCCTTTTCCCAGGAGTCCAGTCCCAGCCAGATATTGTGTTTGCGGCAGGCGTCGGCCAGTTGTTTCAGCTTTTGAAGCGCATTGCAGCTAAATTCAGTAGTTGCCCTTCCCCAGCAGGGAATTATCTTTCCCTGTCCGGGATTATAATCCGGCGAAAATGTTGTACTCTTTTGCAGCACTCGCGACGGGAAACAGTCGACACGCAGCGCATTGTAACCACGTTCGGCGGCTTCCTCCACTTTTTGTTCGATATTTTCAAAAGAACCGCCTTTTCCCTGATCGGTAAGCCATGAGAAATCCCACATGGCAATAGTCAAACGGGTGTTTTTGTTCCAGTAGTGATAGCCGTTTGCCGGTGTATCATGAGGGGTTTGTGCATTACTGACCGGCTTTCCCTGTAATACCGCAGGGAAAGCCAGCGAGCATGCTGATAATCTTAAAAAATCCAATCTATTCATTGATCAATTTATTTTTATAGCAATATTTACATAACTCATTTATTTGTTGTTTATTTTAATTTGCGAGAGGTTTTATTCCACAAAATTTCCCCAAAAGCGAATTTCGGCCCACATGACCTGTGGGTTCATAGTCGTGGCTTCTACCCTGAATCGCAGATAACGAAATGCCTTGGCTGTCTTTTCCATATCT
>JAISJX010000454.1 GCA_031261145.1 Tannerella sp. | reverse complement strand
GACTGTAGTAACATTACATCCATAACCGTAGATAGCGAAAATTCAGTCTATACTTCAGAAGAAGGTGTTCTGTTTAATAAATCAAAAACGATATTAATCAGATATCCCGAAAGAAAAATCGGAGATTATACGACTCCAACCTCGGTAACCAGTATTGAAAATTATGCTTTTGCCTATTGCAGTAGTCTTACTTCTGTGATAATTTCAAGCCCTGTAAACCGCATTGGAAGTTGGGCTTTTCAGGGTTGTAACAGTCTTACCTCCGTGATGATTTCAAACTCAGTGACCAGTATTGAAGGTTCTGTTTTTTTCGATTGTAACAGTCTTGCTACTGTTGAGGTTGGATGGAATATTCCTTTAAATATAAGTAATAGTGTTTTTGCTAGTTTAAGTATAATAAACTGCAAATTAATTGTTCCTGCCGGGACAAAACAACTTTATGAACATGCAGGCGTTTGGCAGGCATTTGGCATTATCGAAGAAAAAGGTGCGTCTTCTTCCGCGCTGTCCGTTTCTCCTTCTACCTTTGCTGTTGCATCGGGAGGTGGAAGTTCTACCGTTACCGTTAGTTCCAATACAAGTTGGACAGTGTCAGCCAGTGACGGATGGCTTGCTATCAATGCTTCAACAGGCAATGGAAATGGAAGTTTTACTGTCACCACCGCCCCAAATACTAGCATCGCACGTATGGCTACAATTACCGTTTCGGACGGAACTTCTAATGAAACGGTCTCGGTTTCCCAAAGTGCATCCAATGTATCGGAAATTCTCCCTACATCCATCACTTTAAACCAAACAACGCTCACCTTGTCGTCCGGTAGTAGCGCACAGCTAACAGCGGCCGTGTTACCGGAGAATGCGACGAATAAAAACGTGAATTGGGTTTCCACCAATCCGGCTGTCGCCCAAGTGAGCAATATCGGATTAGTCACAGGTCTTACGGAAGGTATCACTCTCGTTGGCGCTATTTCGGAAACAGGAGCAGTTAGTAGCGGGTGGTGTACTGTAAACGTCACGTCGCCAGTCGATATAATCCCTATTGATGTAAACGGCATCACAATAAGTATTCAAGACGGCAAACTATACGTACACAGTCCCGTTTCCGAGACTGTGTATATTTATTCGTTTACAGGTAATCTTCTGTATAACGGCAAAAAGGAAATAGGCGAAGCGACATTTAACCTCTACTATCTGCCCAAAGGCGTGTTCATTGTCCGCGGCAGTAGCGGTTGGGTAAAGAAAATAGTAATATAATCGAAAAACCCTAACAGGTTTCAAAAACCTGTTAGGGCTAAAAAAGATAAACAATTTTTCACAACAAAATTAGTATCAATTAAAATTAAAGACTTATGGCAAAGCAAAAAGGAAATGTAGTGACCCACGGGTTAAGCGGAAAGATTGGCGATTTATTAGTATTTCGCCAGAGAGATGGCCAGACGATCGTATCGAAAGTTCCGTCAGCGAGTAAAACAGAAAGTGAATTGCAGAAAGCGCATCGCCGCCGGTTTCAGCGTGCTGTCTTGTATTCCAGCGCCGTAGCCGCCGACCCTGAACAGAGCGCGGCATACTCAGCGAAGGCGAAACGCGGGCAGACCATCCGCAACGTAGCAGTGGCCGACTTCTTTCATGCGCCCGACATCGAAACCATCGACCTGTCGGCCTATCACGGACAGCCGGGCGACGTGATCCGCATCATTGTGACCGATGATTTCGCGGTCAAGGAAGTGAAGGTCGTCATCTTCAATCCTGACGGCACATTAGTTGAAGAAGGCTATGCCCAGCCCGAACTTACCGGCTACGAGTGGACATACACCGCCACCACCACGAATGACAGTCTGGACGGTGACCGTATCGAAATTTTTGCCTCCGACACCCCCGGCAATATTTCGCAGAAAGCGGAAGAGTTATAAGATTTGAAGATGTCGCGCTGATTTCGCAGATTTTAGACGCAGATTTTAAAGGACGGCCTACGATCCTTGAATTATTGAATCTGCGTTATCTGCGTTTAAATCCATTCAATCTGCGAGAAATAAAATCCAATTATTCGATGTTTATTTGGTTAAAATTAACCATATAGAGTAATATAATGTTACTCTATGTGGTTTTTTGACCGTTTTTATAGCCATTGTTTAGTCAGAGGATAGTTACAGGATAGATACAGGATAGTCGAAGGATGGCCGGAAGACAGCAGCGTTAATATAACCTAATCGTCAAGGCGATATTTTGTTAATAAAATAAAAATAATATACCCTCGCCAACGCTGATAATTGTCACTTATTCACTGACCGGATTCCCTTTCTGTCAGAAATGAAAGGAATAATATCATTTTCACAATTGGAAATAATTATTTTATACCGAATTTTGGGGCCTAATTAATAAAAAAAATATGGCGCCATGAGAAAAATATCTATTTATCCCATTGCTACAATAGCTTTATTGTCAGTAGTTCTATCGTGTACAGAGAAATGCGACGAGAGTAATAATACCTTTCAAGCGATTGAAAGCGGGTTTAACAATACGCCCGACAATGTCAGAATTGGCGTTTACTGGTATTGGATTTCCGATAATATTTCCAAAGAAGCGGTCGTACGTGACTTGGAAGCCATGAAAGCGGCGGGAATCGGCCGCGCGTTTATTGGGAACATCGGGCTTAGCGATATTCAGTCCGGAAACATCAAACTTTTTACGCCCGAATGGTGGGAGGTGATGCACACAGCTTTAAAGAAAGCGACGGAATTGGATATTGAAATAGGCATATTCAACAGTCCGGGTTGGAGTCAGTCCGGCGGCCCGTGGGTGAAACCGCAGGAGAGCATGCGCTATCTGGCCTCCTCGGATGTGACGGTAAAAGGCGGAAAACCGGTAAAGATAAAACTGCCGGAAGTAGGAAAAGATGCACAAGATGTATGCGTTATCGCCTATCCTGCACAGCATAACGACCCTTCTGTCGTCGAAAAAAAGTGGACTGTCCATAAGAAAAACGGTCAAATCCTGACCGAAGAATTGAAACTGTCTCAACCGGCTGTTATTCGCAGTTTTACTTATACGACGCATACGCCCATTAAGACGGATGCAGAACTTTTTGTAAAAGACGGAGACTCGTACCGTTCGTTGAAAAAGATTCATATAGACCGCAGTAATCCCGCATTGAATGTGGGATTCGTTCCATATTCCCCGATTGTGATTTCATTGCCCGAAACCAATGCGGACGCATTCCGTTTCGTGATAAACGAGCGCGGCGGAGGCGATGCGGAAATCGTCCTTTCTTCCCAGCCGATGGTGGAACGTTATGCGGAAAAATCGCTGGCAAAGATGTTCCAGACGCCCCTTCCCATGTGGGATGACTACCTGTGGGATAAACAACCGGACGTAGCGCAGTCGTTATGCGTAGCGCCCGACCGGGTGATTGATTTGACGGCGCAGGTTTCGGACGGTGTCCTGGAATGGGACGCTCCCGAAGGAAACTGGATTGTAGCGCGCGAAGCCATGTTGCCGACCGGCGTGACGAACTCCCCCGCTTCTCCCGAAGGCACCGGTCTGGAAATCGACAAGATAAATAAGATGCATATAGCTTCGCATTTTGACGCTTTTATCGGCGAAATCCTGCACCGCATCCCCGAAGCGGATCGCAAATCGTTCAAGGTGGTAGTGGAAGACAGTTATGAGACCGGAGGCCAGAACTGGACGGATCACATGATCAGGATATTTGATAGCGCCTACGGATACAGTCCTGTTCCTTACCTGCCTGTTTTAAAAGGCGTGGTAGTGGGCAGCCAGGATTTATCCGACCGTTTCCTGTGGGATTTGCGGCGGTTGATTGCCGACCGGGTGTCTTATGATTACGTAGGCAGGCTGCGCAGTATTAGCAATCAGCATGGATTAACCACGTGGCTTGAGAATTACGGACATTGGGGATTCCCCGGAGAGTTTCTCCAGTATGGCGGACAATCCGATGAAATCGCCGGTGAGTTTTGGAGTGAAGGCTCGCTGGGTGATATAGAAAACCGCGCCGCCTCATCGTGCGGACATATCTATGGTAAACGCAAAGTGTGGGCCGAATCGTGCACCAGCGGCGGGCCGGTTTTCAGCCGTTACCCTGATATAATGAAACAGCGCCTTGACCGGTTCTTCACGGAAGGCATAAACAGTACTTTGCTGCACGTCTATATCCAGCAGCCTTTTGAAGACAGGGAACCGGGGCTGGATGCGTGGTTCGGAAATGAGTTTAACCGCAAAAACACCTGGTTCAGCCAGATGGATGTTTTCACAGGCTACCTGAAACGTTGTAACTTTATGTTGCAACAAGGGTTATATGTAGCCGACGTGGCTTATTTCATCGGGGAGGATGCGCCGAAAATGACCGGTATCCGTACGCCCGAACTTCCGGCCGGGTATTCGTATGATTACATCAATGCGGAAGTATTACTTACCCGCGCCTCGGTGAAAGACGGAAAATTAACTTTACCGGACGGGATGCAATACAGTTTGCTTGTTTTGCCGCAATTGGAGACCATGCGCCCCAAATTATTACGGAAAATCAAAGAATTGGTGAATGAGGGGCTTGTTATTTTAGGCCCGGCGCCCAAACGTTCGCCGAGTATGGCCGGTTATCCGCAGGCCGACAGCGAGGTTGAAGCATTGGCGACCGAAGTGTGGGGTACAGGAAGTGAGAAAATACGTCCGTTCGGCAAAGGAAAAGTATTCGCAGACGGACAATCTGTTCAGGATGTTTTCTCGGCGATAAACGTCACACCCGATTTCAGCATAGCGGACGAACCGGCGCTGTTTATCCATCGCACCCTGCCAGACGGCGAGATTTATTTCGTATCGAATCAAAGCGACAAAGCCCTGAAATTCAGCCCGCAATTCCGTGTTACCGGCAAAGCCCCCGAATATTGGAGTCCATTGACGAAAGATATCCGTGCGCTGTCCGAATTTAGTCGCACGAAAACGGGAACGACTGTGCCTTTAGAGTTGCAACCTTTTGAAAGCGCCTTTATCATTTTCCGCAAAAACGGCAAACCGGCGTCTTCGCCACAGCCAAACTTCCCCGGCAAAGAGGTCGTAGCCACCGTTACCGGGCCTTGGCAGGTTTCGTTTGAGAAAGGAAAACGGGGGCCGGAAGAAACGATTACCTCCCCTACCCTGCAAGACTGGACAAAGTCTGATGACGAACGCATCCGTTATTTCTCCGGGACAGCCCGCTATCAGACAACATTTTCCATGGATAAATTACCCGGCAGACAAGTTTATATCGACTTGGGCAAAGTGATGGTCATGGCCAAAGTTACGCTAAACGGGCAACCGGCAGGAGGCGTATGGACAACCCCATACCGGCTGAACATCACCGGTCTGTTGAAAGAAGGCCCAAATACGTTGGAAATAGACGTTGTCAATAACTGGATGAACCGCCTGATAGGCGACCTGCGTTTGCCGGAAAAAGATCGCAAGACATGGGTAAATATCAATCCGTGGAAAGCCGATTCGCCTTTGCAGCCGTCCGGTTTATTCGGCCCGGTGGAGATTCAGGCGTATTCGTTTTCAAAATAAAATTGGGACAACAAAGGAAAAGGATACATCCCCCACGCATTTTTTCTCCGTTAAGGGATCACAATAACAGGCGTGAATATCTTGACGGACAAGACCGGGTGCACGGTGCACCCGTCATTGGCAGTGGGTG
>JAISJX010000450.1 GCA_031261145.1 Tannerella sp. | reverse complement strand
GGACTGATATGCGGCGCAGGATTAGGGATTATTTTCTCGTCCAACGGCAGTACGGGCGGTACGGATATTGTCGGGGCAATCGTCAATAAGTACCGGAATATTTCGATTGGGCGGGCCTTGCTTCTTTGTGATTTTGTCATCATCGGTTCGTCCTACTTTGTCTTTCACGACGTCCAGAAAATCGTCTTCGGCTTTGTCGAAATGGTGGTAAACAATTATGTGCTCGACCAGATTATCAACGCCAACCGGCAATCCGTCCAGTTCCTTATTTTCTCAAATAAATATGCTGAAATCATGGAACATATCATGACCGATCTCGGACGCGGATGTACGCTTTTGGATGCTGAGGGTGGATATTCCAAACTGCCGATTAAAGTGATTATCCTGTTAGCCAAAAACAGGGAAAGCGTGACTATTTTCCGTTTAGTGAAGTCTATCGACCAGCACGCTTTCATCTCGCAGAGTTCCGTGCGAGGCGTCTATGGCGAAGGGTTTGACCCCATCAAGGTATAGCGGATCGCCATGCGCATCTACTTTTCCGTTCAACAAAAGCAATTTTACAATAAAATCCACGTTACATTACTATGAATATGAATGTATGAAAAAGATTGTCTTTGCGACCAATAACGAACATAAACTGAAAGAGGTAAGGGCTATCATGCCTCCCCATATTGAGGTAGTCGGCCTTTCAGACCTGAATTTTTATGACACGCTTGCCGAAACGGCCGATACCTTTGCAGGAAACGCCTTGCAGAAAGCCCGTTTTGTCCGGCAGGCGTTCGGCTGCGATTGTTTTGCCGACGATACCGGTCTGGAAGTTGATGCTTTGGGCGGCGCTCCGGGCGTTTACTCCGCGCGTTATGCAGGAGAAGCGCACGACAGCCAGGCCAATACACAGAAATTATTGCAGAATCTGTCGGGGATAACCGACCGGAAAGCACGGTTCAAAACCGTCGTTGCATTGATTTTAAGTGACAAAGAATATCTGTTTGAAGGAATTATCAACGGGCAAATCACCGAATCCGGGCGAGGAACCGCCGGTTTCGGGTACGACCCTGTTTTTATCCCGGACAACTATCCGGAAACGTTCGCTGAGTTGGGAGACGACATCAAAAACAACATCAGCCACCGCGCACAAGCTGTCCAAAAACTGGCCGAATTTTTATCATCCATCTATGAATAAAATGTATATACAATGAAATACAGATTCGTTTTCATCCTTTGCCTGCTTTCCGTTTCCGGTTCGCTTTCCGCCCAGCATGTCGGCGAATGGCAGTCTTATTTGGCAAGCTACAACACCACCGCCGTGGCAGAAACCAATGAACTCGTATTTGCCGTAGCCGACGGCACTTTATACAGCTACGGAAAAGAAGACAACAGCATCCGGATCTACTCCAAACAGTACGGTTTAAGCGATTCGGATATCAAACTGATTGGCTACAACTCCACCGCCAAGGTGCTGGTGATCGTTTACAGCAACGGAAATATCGACCTGCTGAGGGAAGAAGGGCTTTATAACCTTCCCTACCTGAAAAATGCAACCAATATCCGCGACAAAGAAGTCTATACTATTTATTTCCAAAATGAAAGAGCCTATCTGGCTACTAAATTCGGCGTCATTGTTATCCAACTGAATAAAAATGAGATTGCCGAAACGTATATGCTTAACCAGGCCACGTATGCCGTCTGCATTCAGGGCGAATCCATCTATGCCGCTACCGGGAACGGATTACTCAAAGCCTCCGTCAGTGATAACCTGCTGGACATCCATAGCTGGAATATGGAAACGTTGCATTCAACCGAGTTCAAACCGCAAAACATCCGCCAGCTTTGCTCGTTTCAGGATAAACTTTGCTTTTGGGCAGACAGCAGCGGCGTCTTTTACCTCAATTCGGGTGCCGAAATAAAAACGCTTCTCAAACACGACCGGCTGAAAGGCATGAAACTGCAGTCCGACCGGTTGATTCCTTTTTCCGCCTCCACGATGTATATCTATGACTCGTTAAGCAGCTACGAACCGGCGAATGTAGGCGTATTGAACGATGTCGCCGCCCTGAAAAACGGAGGCAATTACTGGATTGCATCCGGCGTAAACGGGTTAATCGGCGTGAAACGGACAGGGGCGAACCAATACGAGCCGTTTGTTTCGGGACTCACTATCAACGGGCCGAAACGCAATTTAGCCGCCAGCCTGACTTTCCACGGACAAAAATTGTATGTCCTTGGCGGGGGGATGTGGACAGACCGCTATTTCAATCCGGGAACGCTGATGATCTGTGAAAACGGAACATGGACGAATATCGACGAAAATAAAGTCAATACGAAAAATGGATACGGCTGCCACGACTATACCGGCATTGCCATCGATCCCGACGATGAAACGCACTACTTTGTTTCATCTTACGGCGAAGGCGTGCTGGAGTTTAAGGATAACGAGTTTGTGCAATTGTATAATCACAAGAACAGCGCATTACAGACCATTCTCCCCCAATTTGAAAACAACTATAACCGTGTAGCAGGTCTTTGTTTCGATAAAAACAGGAACCTCTGGATGACCAACAGTCAGGTGGATAACGGCATTGTGGTACGGAAAGCCGATGGGACATGGAAATCCTTCCATTATCCGGGAGTGGACAATTCGACCTATTTGGTGGATAAGATTATCGTCACATCCAAAGGGCATAAATGGGTGAATGTGCCACGTAGCGGCAGCAGGGCCGGCATCCTGGTTTTCGACGACAAAGGAACGCCCGACGACACGTCCGACGACATCGCCAACTTCTTCTCCGCATTCAAAAGCGCGGCGAACAGAACCATCGAAGCCAGCGAATACTATTGCGTAACCGAAGACCTGACCGGAAACATCTGGATCGGCACCAACAAAGGCCCCATCATCTGCTCGTCTCCCGCACGCGCCATTGATAATCCCGACAACCTCCTTTGCAACAATATTATCCGCAGCGATGAGGACGTGAGCTACTACTTTCTGAACGGCGAGCAAGTCCGCGCGATTGCCGTGGACGGCGGAAACCGGAAATGGCTGGGTACATCCGGTTCGGGCGCCTTTCTGGTCAGCGCGGACGGCATGGAGACCATCCTGCATTTCGACACCGACAATTCGCCCCTCTATTCAAACAATATTCAAAGCATCGCCATCAATCAGCAAACGGGGGAAGTCTTTTTCGGCACCGATAAGGGATTGATTTCATACCGCGGGGAAGCCATCGAAGGCAGCAAAAGCTATTCCGATGTGTATGCGTATCCGAATCCCGTGCGGCCGGACATTGACTATCAGGTAACCATCACCGGGTTGATGGTCGATTCGAACGTTAAAATCACCGACTTGAACGGGAATCTGATTTATCAGGGAAAATCCGCCGGCGGACAGATGACGTGGAACTGCCAAAACAGGAGCGGCAACCGGGTAGCTACCGGGATTTATCTCGTGATCGCCGCCACACCGAATGCCGGGGAAAGTGTTGTAACCAAAATCGCCGTCGTAAAATAAGGCGCCGCCGGTCTTAAAACCGTATCACAGATGAAAAAATGGATCAAAAACAGAATTAAAGAGTTGATACCCGAAAAGGTGTCGTTCTTTTTCTTAACCTGTTATTTACGTATCACCGGGAAGAACCTGAAGCGGAAGAAACTTTTGCGGTTTGAGGTTCACCTGGCCGATCATTGCAATTTGAACTGCAAGCATTGCGATCATTTTTCGCCGGTCGCCAAAGAGAAATACCTCGACGTACAGTCTTTTGAACGGGACTGTGCGCGAATTTCCGAACTGACGGGAAGGCGGATCGACCTGCTCTATCTGCTTGGCGGCGAACCGTTGCTGCATCCGCAACTTCTCGAAATCATGGATATTGCCGGGAGCTGTTTTGACACGGGCGACATCCGTATCATTACCAATGGCATCCTGCTGTTCAAGCAGCCGGAAGAGTTCTGGCTGAGTTGCAAACGTAACCGGATACAAATCATCATCACCATCTATCCCATCAAGATAGACCTTGAGGCCATCGAACGGCTGGGACAAAAATACGGCGTAGCGGTTCTCCGCTGGGATTGGGGCGGAAAGCGTAAAAAGCTATACCGGATGCCGTTTGATACGGAGGGAAAGCAGCCTGTAAAAAGTAATTTCAGACGGTGTATCCGTGGAAATACGTGCGTCTTTTTGCAGGATGGCCGGTTATTCACCTGTTCGACCATTCCATGTATTCAGCACCTTGACTCGTATTTCGACCTCTCCCTTCAGGTCGCGGAAGACGATTCGATTGACATTCATCAAGCAAAGAATATCGACGAGATACTCGATTTTCTGAGCAAGCCCGCCCCGTTTTGCCGGTATTGCAACGTGAAAAATATGGTCTTCGGACTGGATTGGAATATCTCGAAGAAAGAACTCTCGGAATGGATTTGAACGCAATGACGGCGGCGGAACATCGTCATTGCGGGATTCTTCGCCTTCGGCTCGGAACAGGCTCCGCAATCTCCTTGTCTGAACGGTGATTTTCGTCTGAACCACGATTTTTACAAGATTTACAAGATTCTCAAGATGAAGAATCATCCTGATCTTGAGAATCTTTTTAATCTTATTGAAATCACGGTTCAGACATTCTTTTTCATATCAATCATTCCAATCACTAACGGCATGAAAAAAGCGGCAACCACGAGGGATTACCGCTTTTTTTAATGTAGGAATGAAGGAATG
>JAISJX010000159.1 GCA_031261145.1 Tannerella sp. | reverse complement strand
CCCGCAGCGGGTCCAATATTTCCGTCAACGACGCCCGGACAATTAAATTCGCCTGTTTCCCAGTAAGCATTGATGGTTTTGGTGGGCTTGTTTAAAGCCACATTGACGGTTTTCACAATGTCCATTTTTGCCGAATTGGTATAGAAAGTATCAATGGCAGTCGGCGACGGCTTGTACAATGTCCGGTAATAAACTCCTTTGGCATAATTCACAGCCAATAATGTAAGAGATGTTCCCGGTTGCGGATAATAGTCCGTTTTCTCAGTACCGTCTGTTTGTGTATAAGAAATCTCCATGCCGATTTCTTCACTGGAAGAGGAGCCTCCCAATGTGATATCCAAATCTCCGTTATCGGCAGGAATGGTTTCAAGAATCCGCCTGTTGAACAACTGCTCCTGATAAAGGTTGCCGTATATCCTTGCGAAGGATTCGAGCGTCATGGATTTATTCCCATTGAGGTCGGACGAAATCCAATGGAACGTATAATTACCTTCCGTCAGACCATCTGCTGCAGTGAAAATTTCTTCCAGCGCTTCCTCCGGCGCATGTAACGCAACAGGCAATACTTTGGATTTAGCATCATTGATGCCCCAATAGACCGTCATGTTTTTTACGCGCGGGTCGCTGATCCAATACTTCAGAAGCAGCCTTTCGTTCCCCGGAAAGGCTTGCACCGAATCTACTTTCCCGATGTAAACCGTCTCGCCTTTGGCAAGAAATTCATCGTGCTTATCGTTCATCTTGGCGCAACCGGCCAAGAAAATCATACAAATCAAGAAAATAAAATTTTTCATGTTTTATGTTTTTATTAAATTATTACTCATTTATTGGTTCGCCCCAAAATCTTATTTCGGCAAGATGCAAGTTAAGAGTGGCGTTCCATGCTTTTCTCACCCTGAAACGGATATAACGCACGGCCGGTTCATCGTTGGTAAACTCAAATTCTTCTCCTGCCTGAGCATACGCTAAATCTTCTCCCGCTGCAGGCACTGTGGCATCCGCTCCCGACGGACGGTACGAAATACAGTTAATCAGCGGTCCGCCCCATTGTTCGTCTGTGCTGGCTGCATTTTGTGCAACCGTCAAATCATTGGTACCCATCAGGTAAAAATCGTAAGGATTATTTAACCTGAAATAAAAATCCGACCTGCCCCATATCCTGAATCGGGACAATTTCACTTTAACGCCTAAATCCATAGTAAAATACGCACTGATATCTCCGGGAGTGGTTATATAATACACTTGTCCGGCTACAGCGCCCGCGACCAAAACGTCATCCCATATTACACTCAGAGATGAAGTGCCCCAACTATGCAGTACGAATGCAGGTAACTTTGGCATTTCTCTAAAGTTCTTGTTGTCAATCATTTGTTCATATAAAGGCGCCAATTGAAACTCCATCGTATCGGTATAATTATTGTACAAATCTTTGGCAAATACGGCAAAGGTAGTCGGTACGGCATCCAAGCCCCGGATAGATCTTTGCGGATTTTTTTCGGTAGAGTAAAAGGCATCTATAAATTCGTAAACGCCTGCCTGATTCTTCTTTAAGAATGTGACCGTTACTTCATCCTGTATGGCATTCTCCCATTTAACATTCATTCCGCCACGGGCTGTTTTATACTCTAAACTCTTTATGAGGTCATAAATGATGGCGTCATTCGGTTGAATGGTAACTTCAACCGGAGTGGATTCATTCCGGCTCTTGTCAACGGCAACTAACTGCAATTTGTATTCGTGAGAACGGGCAAACCCTTTTAACGTAAGCACATTGGAAAAAGAAGACACTTTGATGTCCTGTTTTTTTCCATTAGGCAACGTAAATAGTGCCTGTACATACGACAGGTCTGTTTCGTCCGGCAGGTCGTAAGTAATCGTAGCCCCGCCGGAGAAATTGGTTACCCGCGGATTACTTATCGGCTTCGGTGGCGTACTGTCAATCGGGTATTGTCCGATAGGGTCTTCCGAGCAAGCCGAAAACAGAAGACAGCAGATAAATACAGCGACAATCGACTGTTTAATATTTCTAATACTTTTCATATCTTTTTAATTTACGATTTTTAGTTTTTAACTTTTAACTTTTAGTTTTTAGTTCTTAGTTTTTAGTTTTTAGTTTCCCCTACCATCCCGGATTTTGTATCAGATTGTTGTTTCTCAACAATTCTTCTTGCCTGATAGGCCACAGATAGTCCTTTTTACTGAAACCCAGCGGATATATGGTGATTACATTGTAAAATTCTTCGGGAACCTCACCTTTGAAATTCCAACCTCTGATGGGTTTGTTCATTTCCGTTTCGGCAGTCAGCCACCGGCGGACATCCCAGAAGCGTTTTCCTTCAAAAGCAAGTTCAATCATACGTTCCTGCCTGATAATCTCGCGCATGCCTGTTTTAGAGAGGGGTTTATCGGGAATTATTGAATATTTCGCCCAACTGTTCACCACACCTTCCAAACCGGCTCTTGTCCTGATTTTATCCACATATTCATAAACCTCTCCGTTAGGCGCGTCAAGATATTCGTTCAGCGCTTCGGCATACAGTAAATACAAGTCTGCCAACCGTATAATGGGAAAAGAAGACTGTAC
>JAISJX010000446.1 GCA_031261145.1 Tannerella sp. | reverse complement strand
TTGATAATTTCCCTGGCAAAGATATACATTAATAATATAACATCCTATATTTTATTGGATTATTCTCAAAAAATCTTTTATTGATTTTAACGATTATCCGCAATCATACCACTAACGTCTCATGGTAGCGATTGAATTTTAAAAAGAATAGCACATATCGTCCCTGACGGGACGAAAATGAGGTTTGATGGACATTTCTACCAACATTACATCCCTAACGGGATATTATGAATCACGAACGTCGGAAACGGGTCATGCCACCACCAACAAGGGGGCTTGCCCCCTTGCTGACGGAACAGCAGATGGCAGGTTGAAAATGTCCCGCAGCCCCAAAATGTCGGTAGAAAAACACACACAACGCGCTACCGTCCCGTCAGGGACGGAATGTGAAAAACCCTATTTCTCGCTCCTGTTTTTTTGGGGTACGATTGCGGATAATCTCAAAAGTATCATTGCAGGTTCGCACCTGCGCGTTGCCTCTTCGTGGGCGCCGGGGTTTATTTCATTGTTCAATATTAATCATTAATTGAATTGATTTTTGTATATTTGCCGCCATTAAAGGACACAACTAAAAATTTCGAACCAAGTACAAATGAAAACAAGGCAATTAACCGGATATACATGTTGTCGGACAATTATTATTATCCTTTTTCTGGTAAGCGGTTTGCGTACGAGCGCACAAGTCGCGCCCCAGTTGGCGCATTTTCTTCAGTCGCCCGCTTTGCGTGGAGCGTCTGTTGCGTTTATGGCTAAAGAAGTCAAAAGCGGGCAGGTGCTTTGCTGTTATGAGGCGGAACGGGAACTGACACCCGCCTCTGTGATGAAAACCGTCACCACCGCCTCGGCGCTCGAAATACTCGGCGAAGACTTCCGCTTTGAGACCTCTATCCAGTATGACGGCCAGATTCGCGACAGCGTCTTAAACGGCAACCTTTATATTTACGGCGGAGGAGACCCCACCCTGAACTCGTCCGTGATGAAAATGGCGAAAGACGGCGTCATTGCCGTGTGGGCTTCGGCTGTCAAAAAAGCGGGCATCCGGCAAATAACCGGAAGTATTATTGCCGACGAAAGTATTTTCGATACGGAAGGCGTTTCCATGAAATGGCTGATGGAAGACCTCGGCGCCGATTACGGACAGGGCAGTTACGGACTGAATATCTTTGATAACCATTTTGCACTTTTCCTGAAAACGGACTTTGCCGGTTCCCAGCCGGGTATCCTATATACCGAGCCGCCCATGCCCTCTTTAGTGTTTCATAACTATCTGAAAACCGTTTCCGTGACGGAGGACAGCTATTACATAACCGGATTTCCCTATTCCAACGAACGTTACCTCTACGGCGCGTTGCCGTCCAACCGTCCATTGCTCAAGATTTCCGGCGATATTCCCGAACCGGCTCTTTACCTTGCCGGATATTTTCATAAATACCTGTCGAATCAAGGCGTTAAAATCAAGAATGACCCTTCCTGCTACCGGATATTAGCCCAAGCCGGCCAATGGAAAGAGAGCGAACGGACGAAATTGGTTACCACCCATTCGCCTGCCTTGAAAGAGATTGTGCATACCACCAATTTCGTCAGCCACAACCTTTTTGCCGACGCACTGGTTAAAACGCTCGGTTTGCGGTGCCCGGCGACTCCCGAAGATGCGGTGTCTTCGTTCGATAAAGGTGCGCGGGTCATCCGGGATTATTGGAACGAAAAAGGAATCAATGCTTCTTCTTTATGGATGTTTGACGGCAGCGGACTGGCTCTTACGGATAAGGTCACGGTCGAATTTCTGTGTAACCTGTATGTGTATATGGCCACTCAATCGAAAGTATCGGATGCGTTTATCGAATCATTGCCGCAAGCCGGGATGGACGGAACGCTTGCCGGTACGTTACGGGGCACGCCCCTGCAAGGGAAAGCACGCCTGAAAAGCGGAAGCATGAGCCGCGTGCGGTGCTACGGCGGCTACGTCACCAAAAGCGACAAACAATATGCCGTAGCGATTATTATCAATAACTATTCGGGCAAAAGCAGCTATATCCGGCCGGCCATCGAAGAATTGTTTTTGGCTCTTTTTAAGGACTAAATACCCCTGTTGAAAAGAAAATATGCAGATTTGTTTCGTGCATCCCGTCAAAATGATTACTTTTGTGGTTTCAAAAAAATATTGAACCAATACATAAATGAGTATATTCATCAAAGAAGTTACAACAGAAAAAGAACTTAGAAAGTTTGTCAAATTCAACATTGATTTGTACAAAGGCTGTCCCTATCATGTTCCGGGACTGATTGATGAAGAAATGATGACGTTATCTAAAGAGAAAAACCCGGCGTTTGAAACATGCGAAGCTATTTATTTCCTTGCTTATAAGGACGACAAAATAGCCGGTCGCATTGCCGGTATTATCAATCACAAATGCAATGAGGCATGGAACCAGAAGTACGCCCGTTTTGGGTTTGTCGATTTCATTGACGACAAAGAGGTGGTTGATAAACTGTTCGAGGCTGTCGAAAAGTGGGCGAAAGCGAAAAAGATTGAGTATCTCCACGGCCCGATGGGATTTACGGATATGGATCATGAAGGCATGCTGGTTGAAGGATTCGACCAGTTGGGAACCATGGCCACGATTTACAACTATCCCTATTATCCCGAACAGTTGGAGCGAATCGGATTTACCAAAGACCAGGACTGGGTCGAATTTAAAATATTTATTCCGGACGAAGTGCCGGAAAAACATATCCGTATCGGCGAAATCGTGATGCGGAAGTATGGCCTCAAAATTGTGAAATTCAAAAAACGGAAAGAGATATGGCCCTACGTATCGAAGATATTCGAGGCGTTGAACCAAGCCTATTCGCAGCTTTACGGTTTCACCGCACTTTCGCCCAGGCAGATTGATTATTATGCAAAAATGTATATTCCCATGCTTCGCTTAGATATGGTAACGGTGATTGTGCGCGAGGCCGACGATGCCGTGGTCGGTTTCGGAATCACACTGCCCAACCTTTCCAAAGCGCTCCAAAAAGCGAAAGGCTCCCTTTGGCCGTTTGGATTTATACCGCTCCTGAAAACGCTTTATTCCACGCCCAAAGTGGTTGATTTATATCTGATGGGCGTTCTTCCAGAATACCGGAAGAAAGGCGTAAATGCGCTTTTGTTTAATGATTTAATCCCATTATATCAGAAAATGGGCGTTAACTATGCCGAAACCAATCCCGAACTTGAAACCAACAATGCCGTACAGGCGCAATGGGACTATTTCAAACAGGAACATCACAAAACAAGACGAGCTTTTATTAAAAAACTGGATTCAATATGAACGAATTTAACTCAACGCTGCAACAGCAAACCGATTATATCGACGACGACGTAAAAACGCTCGAATGGCGCGAACATATCCGCTTACGCCCCGGCATGTATATCGGGAAATTAGGCGACGGGACGTATGCCGACGATGGTGTTTATGTGCTGTTGAAAGAAGTTTTGGACAATTCCATCGACGAATACATGATGGGCTACGGGAAAAGCATCTCCGTCACCATCGACGATAAGATGATTTCCGTTCGCGACCATGGGCGGGGCGTCCCGCTGAATAAAGTCGTAGATGTGTCCAGCAAAATGAATACCGGCGCGAAATACGACAGCAAAGCCTTCAAGAAATCCGTCGGATTGAACGGCGTCGGTATCAAGGCGGTCAATGCGTTAAGCAGTTATTTTCAAATTATCAGTTACCGCGAGAAAGAATGTAAAGCGGTAGAATACAATCAGGCTGTCGTGATCAACGAATCGGAAATCATTGAGACAAAAGAAAAAAACGGGACGCTGGTTTCGTTTGTTCCCGATAGCGAGATATTCAAGGATTATTCATACAATGAGGAGTTTATAGAAAGCCTGTTGAAAAACTATGTCTTTCTCAATTCCGGGCTGACCATCGTCTTCAACGGAAAACCCTTTTATTCCAAAAACGGACTGGCCGACTTGCTGAATGCAAACATGACTTCGGAGGCGCTGTATCCGATAATCCACCTGAAAGGCGAAGATATTGAAGTGGTTATCACGCACTGTAATCAATACGGCGAAGAATATTATTCGTTCGTAAACGGACAATACACCACGCAGGGAGGAACGCACCTGTCCGCTTTCCGCGAATCCGTCAGCCGGGTGATCAAAGAGTATTACAATAAAAACTTTGAATATTCCGACATCCGCTCCGGCATTGTGGCCGCCGTTAGCATCAAGGTGGAAGAGCCTGTGTTTGAGAGTCAGACCAAGACCAAGCTGGGTTCAAAAGACATCGGCCCCGAAGGCCCCACGATTGCCAAGTTTATCGGCGACTTCGTCAAAAAAGAATTAGACAATTATCTGCACATCAATGTCGAGACGTCCGATATTATGCTCCGGAAAATATTGGACTCCGAGAAAGAACGCAAGGCCATTGCCGGCGTCACGAAATTAGCCCGCGAGCGGGCCAAAAAAGCGAACCTGCATAACAGAAAACTGCGTGACTGCCGCATACACCTGAACGAATCCAAAGAAGCAAACAAAGAAGATTCCTGCATTTTCATCACCGAGGGCGATTCGGCGAGCGGTTCCATCACCAAAAGCCGTGACCCTAATTTGCAGGCGGTGTTCAGTTTGCGCGGGAAACCCCTGAACAGTTTCGGTCTGACCAAAAAGATCGTTTACGAAAACGAAGAGTTCAATTTGCTGCAAGCCGCCCTCAATATCGAAGACGGGTTGGACGGGTTGCGCTATAACAAGGTGATAATCGCCACCGATGCCGACGTGGACGGAATGCACATCCGCCTGTTGCTCATCACTTTTTTCCTTCAGTTTTTCCCCGATTTAATCAAGCGTAATCACGTGTATATCTTGCAGACGCCTCTTTTCCGTATTCGGAATAAGCAAAAAACAATTTATTGCTACAGCGAAGAAGAACGCCAGAATGCCATCCACGAAATTGGAAAAAACGCCGAGATTACCCGTTTCAAAGGATTGGGCGAAATCTCGCCGGACGAGTTTAAACATTTTATCGGCAAAGACATCCGTTTAGACCCTGTTTCCATCACACAGGAAGATTTAATCAGCGAGATGCTGGAATTTTACATGGGAAAAAATACGATGGACCGGCAAAATTTCATCATCCGGAACTTGGTTGTGGAAGAAGATATAGTAAACGAATAAAATATCGCATGGCATGAAATCGACAAGAGCAATTTTTCCCGGCACATTTGACCCGTTTACGATTGGACACCATTCGTTAGTCGAACGCGCTCTCGGATTTACCGGCGAAATCATTATCGCCATCGGATGCAACAGTGATAAAAAAAACTATTTCCCCGTGGAGAAACGCATGGAGTTTATCAAACATCTCTATCGGAACGAACCAAGGGTGAAAGTAAGGTCCTACGACACGCTGACGACCGATTTCGCCGAAGAAGTGGAAGCCGGTTTCATCCTGCGCGGCATCCGCACCGTCAATGATTTTGAATACGAGAAAAAAATGGCGGATGTAAACCGGAAACTGACCGGTATTGACACGATTATCCTCTTTACAGAGCCTGAATATACGTACGTAAGTTCCGATGTGGTGCGCGAACTGTTGCGTTACGGGAAAGATATTTCAATTTTTGTACCTAATGAAATTAATTATAGTAACAATGGAAAATAAAATTATTATCATTGCGCTTTGTCTATTAAGCATTTCGCAGAGTTGCGTGCATGCGCAGCCAAGAATGAACGAAGATGTTCAGAAACTCTCCATCGCCTTGTATGCGATAACGAATCTCTATGTGGATCAGACGGACGACAAGAAATTGGTCGAAGATGCCATTACCGGTATGCTCGACAAGTTAGACCCGCATTCCGAATATACCAATCCGGAAGATACGAAAGAGATGACCGAACCGTTAGAAAGTAATTTTGACGGTATCGGCATTCAGTTTAATATGATGACAGACACGCTCTACGTCATACAGGTAATCTCCGGCGGGCCTTCCGAAAAAGTCGGTTTGATGGCCGGCGACCGTATCATCTTTGTCGATGATACCCTGATTGCAGGCGTCAAAATGCGCAACACGGATGTGATGAAACGCCTGAAAGGCCCGAAAGGAACGGAGGTGCGCGTGAAAGTGGAACGGCGAGGCTTTGACTTGAAGAAAACGGAACAGAAAGGCGATGGCTTGATTGAATTTAAAATCATACGCGGAAAGATACCCGTTTACAGTCTGGATGCCGCTTATATGGCCGACCCGGCCACCGGTTACATCCGCCTGAACCGTTTTGCGCTTTCCACCGCCGATGAATTTCGGGAAGCGCTTGCGAAACTGAAAAAACAGGGTATGAAGAATCTTGTCCTTGATTTGCAGGGCAATGGTGGCGGATATATGCACATCGCCATCGAATTGGCGGATGAATTTCTGACGAAAAGCAAATTGATTGTTTACACACAGGGCAGCAAGCAACCCCGTGAAAATGCGAACTCAACCGATAAGGGCGGTTTTGAAAGCGGACGGTTAGTGATTATGGTGGACGAGTCGTCCGCTTCGGCCAGCGAAATCGTATCCGGTGCGATACAGGATTGGGACAGAGGCGTAATCCTGGGGCGCCGCACTTTTGGGAAAGGATTGGTGCAGAAGCCTATTCCATTGCCCGACGGTTCGATGATCCGCCTGACCATCGCCCGTTACTACACGCCTTCCGGACGCCATATCCAAAGACCTTATACGAGCGGAAACGATAAAGAATACCGATTCGACCTGATTGATCGTTATAACCGGGGTGAGTTGATGAGCGCCGACAGTATCCATTTCCCGGATTCTTTAAAGTTCAACACATTGGTTTCGCACCGCACCGTTTACGGCGGCGGCGGAATCATGCCCGATATATTTATCCCCATTGATTCTTCCCGTTATACGCTTTACCACCGGAAAATAAGCTATGCGGGATTAGAATATCGTGTGGCAATGAATTATTTAGACCGGAACCGCAAAGAACTGACGAAAAAATACCCCGAAATAAGCGCCTATAAAAACAAATTTGACGTTTCGGAAGCCATGCTTCAAGAACTTATCAAATTAGCTGAAGACGATAAAATCGAATTTGACGAAGAGCAGTACAACCTGTCCAAGCCGCTGATCAAACTCCGGATAAAAGCGCTCGTTGCACGCGACTTGTTCGATATGGGCGAATATTTCCAAATCCTGAATGAAGACAACGACCATCTGACCGAAGCGCTCCGAATCATTAATGACCCGGAAGCATATCAAAAGATAATCGGAAACTAAGTCAGTTCCGGACAATTAATAATTAATAATTAACAATTAACAATGAAAATACAGCGTTCCGCACAGCGTCATTGCGAAGAATGAGGCAATCTCCGCATCCCAATCAACGTCGCGCTGTATTTTAATCCCGTGAGGGATTGCAGTTCGGTAGAAAGGATAACCATCCTTAGCCTTGCATGCCGTCAGGTATGCAACCGCCATGCTTATTTCGTTGCATACCTGACGGCATGCAGGGTTTGTGGGCGCATTGATTTTCTACCGAGCTATTCATACCTGACGGCATGAACCGATATGTCAAAAAAAGCGTTCTTTGACATATTGGTTTGTGTGTAAAATAATCTTGAAAATCTTAACTGTCATCTTGGTTTAGACAAAGTAAATCCGTACCTTTGTGGTCATAAATACAAATTTAATAAATAAAAAGAGTATGAACTCAACGGAATTGGAACTTCAAAAAGCATCTTTGGCCCGTGAAATTCTCACGACTTCGGACGAGGCTCTGATAAACAATATGTGGTTGTTATTAAAAAAATTCACCCCTGCTATGAATCAACCCGAAATTCCGAAAAAGCGCAAAATAGGCATCTTGGACGGAAAAGCCAACATCGTTTTTCACGATGATTGGAGTATGACAACCGAAGAATTACTTGACATAAAATGAAAAAGTTCATGTTAGATACTTGAAATTGCCACTAAAGGAAAATCATAAAGACCCTT
>JAISJX010000083.1 GCA_031261145.1 Tannerella sp. | reverse complement strand
TTTTTATGGCAAACAGGTAGAAGGTATTTTTCAAACAAAGGAAGAAGTGGCCAGTCATGCCACCCAAAGTGGAAATCAACCGGGTGACCTGAAATATAAAAATTTGGATGATAACGATAATATCATCGACAACAACGACCGGACGGTCATTGGCAACAGTATTCCCAAATATACCTATAGTTTCACTTTAGGGGCAACGTATAAAGGAGCAGAGTTATCGCTTTTCTTTCAGGGTGTAGAAGGTGTAGATACCTATACAAATGGGAATTTGGCTTTCCCTTATCAAAATGGCGCCGGTGTTACACCCGAATGGCTGACGAATGCTTGGACGCCGGAAAATCCCACGGCCAAACTGCCTCGCCTGACTACCTCAAGGGGGTATCCGGCGAATTTTGAGGCTTCCGATTTTTGGGTCAAAGATGCCTCTTATTTACGATTGAAAAACATCCAATTGTCATACAATCTGCCAAAGAGATGGGTGAAAACCATCAAAATAGATAAGGTTAAAGTATTTGTCAATGCACAAAATCTATTGACTTTCACTAAATTCAAATTAGGCGATCCGGAAAGGGATGTTATGCGTGAAGGATTGATTGAATATCCATTAGCCAAAGCAATCACCGGTGGAGTAAATATCACTTTTTAAAAATAAAATTATAAACGTATGAAAAAGATAATTATCAGCATTTTATCATTTGGTTTGTTGTTTACTGCCTGTTCCGGTTTTCTGGAAACGGAACCTTCCGACAAATATACACAAGACAATTACTGGCAAACACAGGAACGGGCGACAGCCGCCTTGAACGGCATATATGCTTCACTGCTGCACAGCGCCTTGTATGGAGGAGATAATCCTTTGATTCTGGAAAATTTAACGCCCAACGCCTATCATTATCAAGGTGATGACAATAATATTGTAGCCGGTCGCCATAACGCAAGTACCGGATTGTTTAATACCGGATGGAACAGGGCTTACGAAGGAATTGGCCGGGCAAATAACTTTTTGGGAAGTATTGACCGCGTTCCGATGGATGAAGTCGTTAAAAAACGGTATATCGCAGAAGCAAAATTTTTAAGGGCGGTGTTCTATTTTCCTTTGTGGAACTTATATGGTGGAGCGCCTTTGATTTTGGAGCCGACCAATGATGCTACACAGCAAAATCTCCCGCGCAATTCAGCCGATGAGTTATTGACGCAAATTCTGAAAGACCTGAACGAAGCTGCCGAGACGGGTATTCTGCCCAAAAGTTATTCCGGCGCCGATAAAGGACGTGTAACCATCGGAGCTGTATTGGCATTCAAGGCCAGAATATTACTCTATGCCGGCAGGTTTGCGGAAGCAGCTACTGCGGCAAAACAAGTCATTGACTTGGGCGTCTATGATCTTTTTCCCGGCTATCGCGAGCTTTTTTACTTGGAAAACGAAGGCAATCAAGAAGTAGTATTCGATTTGCAGTACAAATATCCCGAATTTTGTCACAGTTTTGACATGACCCTTGATGAGTACAACAACGTGGCTCCTTTGCCCGATCTGGTCAATGATTATTATGCCACAGACGGACTCCCGATCAGCGAATCGCCTGCGTATGATCCTGCCAATCCATACAATAACCGGGACCCCCGGCTTCAGTCCACAGTTATTGTTAAAGGCAGCCAATTCAAAGGCGCTGTGGTAAAAGAAGGGCAATATCCGCGTACCGGATATGGACAAAAGAAATACACCGTATATAAAGATGATGAACCAAAAGCAACCATTCGCGCCGGAGATTCGGAATTGAACTATATGTTTTTGCGCTATGCCGATGTGCTGTTGATGTATGCCGAAGCGAAAAACGAAACAAGCGGCCCGGATGCGGAAATCTATCTGTATCTTAATAAAATCAGGGTTCGCGCCGGAATGCCCCATTTCCCGGATAACCTAAGTCAGGATGAGCTGCGAAAGGAGATACGGCATGAACGAAGGATAGAACTGGCAGGGGAAGGATTTTATTTTTATGACATCCGCCGCTGGAGAATATCTCATTTAGTCATGAATGGCGAGATACATAACGACAAAGGCGAAAGGATTGAAGTGATAAAATTTGAAAATCACCGTGTCTATTTGTGGCCGGTTCCTTCCATAGCCATTCAGGAAAATCCAAAATTGCAACCACAAAATGAAGGTTTTGGAATATAAAATGTATATGTGAATTTTTTTTCTTATTTTTGCGATCAAATTATTCAATCAAAATGAAACAGATTCAATTATTCCCATTTATTGGCGTAGGCATTTGCACGCTATCGGTTGGCGCTTGCCGGCAGCAACAGAACAAAGAAAAAGCGAGTGAGCCGGACAAACCCAACATTGTCTATATTCTGGCGGATGACTTAGGCTATGGCGATTTGGGTTGTTACGGACAAAAGTTGATTAAAACGCCCAATATCGACCGTCTGGCGAAAGAAGGCATCCGGCTTACCCAGTTCTATTCGGGATGTACTGTCAGCGCGCCATCCCGTTCGTCGCTGTTTACGGGTTTGCATACCGGACATTCGCCTATCCGGGGAAATAAAAGTGTATCTCCGGAAGGGCAATATCCTCAACCCGGCAATACTTATACGATCGGTAAAATGTTGCAAGCCGGTGGATATACTACCGGATGTTTCGGCAAATGGGGATTGGGTTATCCCGGTTCGGAAGGGGCGCCGGAAAACCAGGGTATAGATGTCTTTTTCGGATACAACTGTCAGGGACTGGCGCACAATTATTACCCGGATCATCTGTGGAGCAACCGGGATACCGTTTGGCTGAAAGGAAACGAAGGCCGGAAAACGGAACAATATGCACAGGATATTATCCAAAAAGAAGCCATTCGATTTATCCGCAACAATAAAGACAAACCATTCGTCGCCTTTCTGACTTACGTACTGCCTCATGCCGAATTAGTCAGCCCGGATGATAGCATTGCCGCCATCTATGACGGTCAGTTCCCGGAAACGCCCTTCGTTGGAACGGATGATGGCCCGAACTATAAAAAAGGAGGTTATGGAAGTACGGCGCATCCGAAAGCCGATTTTGCAGCGATGATTACCCGTTTCGACGCTTATGTAGGCGAAGTAGTGGACGTATTAAAGGAATTGGGTTTGGACAGGAACACGCTCATTGTGTTTACCAGCGATAACGGGCCTCATATCGAAGGCGGCGCCGACCCGCATTTCTTCAACAGTTACGGGCCGCTTCGAGGTATCAAACGTGATATGTATGAAGGGGGTATCCGTGTGCCGTTTATCGCCTGGTATCCGGAAAAGATAAAAGCCGGCGCTTCCAGCGATCATGTCGCGGCTTTCTGGGACGTGATGCCCACCTTGGCCGAATTAACCGGAACGAAAGCCTCCGAACAGACTGACGGCATATCGTTTATCCCTGTTTTATTTGGAAAACCGGGACAGCCACAGCACGATCATCTTTATTGGGAATTTCATGAACAGGGCGGTAAGATTGCCGTGCGGAAAGGCGACTGGAAAGCCATCTGGCTGAACGTAGGTAATCCCGGAAAAGCGACGGTTGAATTATACAACATATCGCAAGATATTCATGAAGACAATAATCTGGCGGAAGAGCGACCGGAGATAATCGCCGAACTGTCTAAGATAAAAGAAACGTCTCGCGTTCCGTCGGAAGTATGGGATTTCGGAGTGACAAAAAGGTAATTAGTATTTTCAAAATAAAAAGCAATGAAAAGTAAGCAACCATTATTTTATGCGGCCATGCTGACGGGGGTTTCACTCACGGCATGCCAGAAGGAAGATGTTAAAAAGCCGTTGAACATCGTGCATATCATGACTGATGACCACTCGTACCAGACAATCAGCGCTTACGGTCATCCGATCGCGAGACTGGCTCCGACGCCGAATATCGATCGTCTGGCGGCGCAAGGCGTTTTGTTTCGACGGGCATTTGTTGAAAATTCCTTGTCCACACCCAGTCGCGCCTGTCTGATGACCGGCCTGTACAGTCACCAGAACGGACAGCGGCAGTTAGGGAAAGGCATTGATACAACAAAGGTTTTTGTGTCCGAACTGCTTCAGGCGCAGGGTTATCAGACTGCCGTAATCGGCAAGTGGCACATGCAGTGCGAGCCTAAAGGCTTTGATTACTATTCCGTACTGGATGGACAGGGCGATTATTACAATCCTGAATTTAAAACCAAAGAATCCAATGGCCAATATATCCGCGAGGAAGGCTATGCCACCCGGTTGACAACGGATCATGCGATTGAATTTCTTGAAAACCGCGACCCGGACAAGCCTTTCAGCCTGTTCGTCCACCATAAGGCTCCGCACCGCAACTGGATGCCCGAAGGGAAATACCTGGATTTGTACGAAGATGTGGAATTTCCTTATCCGGATACTTTCAACGACGATTACACGACCCGTTGTGAGGCTGCACGGTCGCAGGAAATGACGATTGAGCATGAAATGAATTTGATTTCAGACCTGAAAGTTGCGGAATTGGGCGAAAAATTTGATGCAAACGCCGCTCGCCAGTGGCAACGCGAACTGAGTCGATTGACGCCGGAGCAACTCGACGTGTGGAATAACGGATATTCGGAAAAGAACAAACGGTTTAT
>JAISJX010000070.1 GCA_031261145.1 Tannerella sp. | reverse complement strand
TGCTACTTCCGCCGCGCGAATCAGGTTTTGCATCTGCTGCAAACTGACCGGGCCATGTTCCATATCGAGAATGACAAAATCAAATCCGGCATATCCGGCAATCTCAACCAAGGCGGGGTCGGACGATTTCATAAACGGTCCCGTCACATATCCTTTCTCTCCGATAATATCACTTAATCGTTTCATTTTCTATTTTTTAATTTATGTTTGATACGCCGACTGAGTCGATTTCAATTTTCTTTCCTTTTCGCGTTAGCAAATGAATGATCAACCAAACCGTCAGGTAGGTTAATCCGCAAATCGTAAACAGGATATTGTATCCGACAACGGCATCGCCTTGCGCCTTGTAGTGGTCTAACAGATAGCCAACCAAGGCGGGGAAAAAAATACCGCCCACTGCACCTGCCATTCCGGCAATGCCGACTACCGAGCCGACTACTTTTTTAGGAAACAAATCAGCCGCCAGCGTAAACACATTGGTAGCCCAAGCCTGATGCACAGCGACCGCTACGCTAATCAACGCAACAGCAATCCACACCGAAGCGGCATATTGTGCAAAAATGATGGAAATTTCCAAAAAGGCGAACAGCAAAAGCGTCATTTTTCTTGCCCGTAATGCCGGAAATCCGCGTTTAATAAGCCAGGAAGAAAAGTAACCGCCGCCAATGCTGCCCACTGTGGTGGCCGTATAGACAATCATCAATTCGACACTCGGACGGGTAAGGTCAAGCGCGAAATGTGTCGCAAAATAGGAAGGCAACCAGAACAGGAAAAACCAGAAAATAGGATCGATAAACATCTTACCCATAATGACCGCCCATGTCTGCGGAAAAGAGAAAAGCCGTAACCAGCCGATTTTCGTTTCTTCGGAAATGGTCTCTTCGCTCTGTCCCGAATGTATCAGTTCGAGTTCTTCCTGAGTAACCCGCTTTTGCCGGGTAGGTATTTCATAGAATATGAGCCAGAAGATGAGCCATATCAATCCCAAACCTCCGGTAATCCAAAAAACGCCCCTCCATCCGTAATGTGATAATATCCATGGCGTTAGAAAGAGGGCTGCTACTACTCCTACACTTGTGCCCGAATTAAAAATACCGGTGGCTAAAGCTCGTTCTTTTTGCGGAAACCATTCGGAAACGGTTTTCATGGCTGCCGGGAAATTACCCGCTTCACCGATACCTAATCCGATACGGGCAAATGCAAAGCCGGTAACGCTTTTTGCTACTGCATGTAACATTCCGGCGATACTCCACAGAATAACACTTACAGAATAACCAATCTTTGTACCTACACGGTCGATAAACCGTCCTAATGCCAATAATCCAATGGCATAAGCCGCTGTAAATGCCATGATGATATGTGCGAAATCAGTTTCCGACCATCCGAACTCCACTTCCAAAACAGGCTTTAACAAACCGATAATCTGCCTGTCCAAATAATTGATAGTGGTAATTACAAGAAGTAATGCCACAATCAGCCACCGATATCTTTTTATCTTCATAGCCTGACTGACTAATAAATCAGTATATTTTTTGACGATTCGCCTGTTTGCTGTTCCATTCGTATGGAATACGAACCTTTTTGCAAGGCAGAAACGTTGATTTCACCGTTGCCGATTGGGTTTTGTATCGCATATTTCGGATCTCCCCAAGCATCGTAAACCGTAATCGAATAAACAGGATTACTTGTGTTCCTGATATTGTACAGGACTTTCCTGCAGGAATTGTTGTATGATAAAGTGTTTTTTTCTGCGTTATCTCCTATAAGAACTTCATTCTTAATATAGGTATATAATTCTTTCGCCATTTGCAACTGTTGGGGAGCAATGGGATGCTTTCCGTTGCTTGTCCCGAAGGAATAGACATAGCTATACGCTTTTATTCCTGCTGTTTTCAATTCGTTGACCACCTGTTTCCCATGGATCACCGCATTGGAACTTGGTCCTGACATCGGACCTACGGAAAAGATAAAAATCGTGTTTTCGCCGTATTCATCTCTGAGTTTCAACACCATTTGTTTGTATCGCTCGCGCCATGTATCCCATGCAATATCACCGGGTCTGTTGTTATCGTTCACGCCGAGTGCCATCACGCAAATGTCGGGTTTGAATTTTGAAAAATTCCATGCCTGACTTGTACCGGTAGGATATAGTCTGTCATAGATGGATTCCATTCCGAAAGTAAGCCAACCCGCTCCGTTGCAAAGGGCTATGCCTGCGTAACTGGTGTTATGATATTCGGCGTCAAGCAATTCGGATAGCAGACAGGTATAGGACAGTGATGAGTCAAAATGTGAATCTGCCAGCGGAAAATTCGCCGCTCCTGCACCGGAACCTGCGGAGATGGAGTTGCCGAAATATTCGATTTTCAGCGGCTTATTTACTGACGCATCCAATAAGGAACCGTCGGTTTTGATGCCATGAAAATAAATGTCAAGACCTTCATTCGTCGTGGAAGCTTTTCGGATAATCAATTCATGTTCTCCCTGCGGCAGGTTACGCGCAATCGGATAAATGCCTTCTGTATTTCCTGTTATAGCAATCGGCAC
>JAISJX010000034.1 GCA_031261145.1 Tannerella sp. | reverse complement strand
CGCCGTAGGTGTTCAGGGGCTGACCAAAAAGTCTGGTTTCGTCATTGCGAGCCGTAGGCGAAGCAATCCAGAGTATTGATTATTAATGGATTGCTTCGGGATTTGCCCTCGCAATGACGTGCAAAATATCCTTTTTGGTCAGCCCCAGCTGAAGGTTGGTCGGGACGCTTTTCTATTGATATGAATGCCCTACGGGCAATTATTTGTTGATTCTCATCGATTTATTTCATCCCTTATCCGGAACTCACGTTATTATGTGGAGACATGTAGCTTGGTCGCCGTGGGTTTTAATGCACGGAAAAATCGCGTGGCGGTATAATCTTGGATGATTGAATTATCTTGTTTCGTTCAAGATTGCGCCGCTATGCGGGGCGCGTTCGTTATTAATTGTAATGATTGCGTATTTGATGGATTGACGGTTGAAAGTATAGGTTACATATATTTTCCCGTCATTTCCCTGTATGATGGCCGGATAACTAAACTCCCCCCTGTCTTCATTTTCCAGAATAACCAACTCATTCCATGTTTTTCCATCAACAGAAGCGGCTACGGCTAATTTATTTCGTCCTTCCGTAATGGGATTATAAATGAGCAGTTGCGTTTCGCCATCGGATAATGTTACGGCATCAAGCCCGGAGTTGTTGTTCGGTAAAGATGTCGCTTGCACTTTGCTCCATGAATTTCCTCCATCGTTAGACCAGGATTCAACGATTTTATCATTTTTACTCCGGCAAAGAAGCTGTAAACGTCCATCTTTATGGAAAAGAACCGAAGGTTGTATGGCATCAAATTCTCCGTTATTGATTTCTATCTTTTTCCAGTCCGTAAGTTCTTGAGTAGAACGTTCCATATAAATGCGCCAGCCAAGATCATCTTCTATGCTTGTTGGGTAAAGAATACCTCCGTCAGGCGCTTTTACGGCTTTATTCTTTATCGGGCCTAAAAGATTATGAGGTATCCGTTTTTCGTTTGACCACGTTTGACCGCCATCTTCAGAGATTTTATATACTCCGAACCACGTTGACGGACTTGGCCCGATTTTATAGTAGAGTATAATATCGCCATTATCACGCTTAAACAGGACAGGATTCCAGCAAGGGTTCCGGATTAATTTATCCGAAACCCCATCTGCCACCAAGAATGGCTTACCCCAATGCCCGTTTTTATATAATGCAGCATAAATACATACATCCGGATGTCTCTCAAAACTGCCGCCAAACCATGCCGCTACGATTCCATCACCTGTATCGACGATTGTAGAGGCATGACATGACGGATAGGGTTCGGTTTTGTAGATTAGGTCTGTTTCTATAACTTTTGCAGTGATGCGTAAAGGTTCTTCCGCATTCATGGGAACAAATGCGGCGCTCAAAAACATAATTACAAGCAACGCTTTCATGCTGTTATTCTTTTGACCCTTCGTATCCTTTCTTCCGTATCAAGTATATCGCTCATTTTATCCATACCGATATTCACCACATCGACATTACCCGATTGCAAAACAAAACGCAAGCTGTTATCTTTTTTCTCGTCGCTGCCTGCCAACTCACCTTCGCCGAACACTTTCATGGCGATCACTCCTTTGCCTGCCTGGTGCAACTGTTGCACGGCCGAAGCTATTTTTTCTACCGTGTCATCCATCTTATTTCCATAAGCGTTGAACCTCACATGAATACTGTCCACCCACGGTTCGTGTATGGCCGTCTCTATGGCAGGCAATCCATGGCAACTCAACCCGTGAATCCTGATAACGCCTTTTTGCTTGAGCCTGTCAAGGATTTCCATATAATCACTCATTTTGGTATTCCAACCGGATGCAGTCATGCAATGCAACTGCACGCCGTCGATATAGTCGGTTTTATACTCTTTCATGATTCGGACGACCATCGCTTCGATATCGGGATATTCATCAGACCAACGTTTATCGGAAGCATCCTCCTGATGTCCGATTTTGGTGAAAAGCGTGTAAGATTCGCGTGGATGAATCCTTAGCGCGTCTCCCACCATCTGATGCGTTCCATACAAATCGGCGGTATCAAACATCCGTACGCCCTTGTCGTATATCCGGCGAACCAGCGCTACGCCATTATCGTATCCCAACCGGGTAAGATTTGATTGTTTGTTCCAACCTTTGATACCCGTCCCCATAGACAGACGGGTTGTCTCTACGGATGTTTTTCCGATGCGGATTTTCTTGTAAGGGTCAAAATACGCCGCCTCTTTTTCATCAGCGAGTAAACTGTTACTGCATAATATCCCGCCGAGACCTGCTACGGTTGTTCCTAAAAATTCACGTCTTGTGTACATAGCAATTATTATTTAGTTAATATTCGTATAATCCTTTGTCGATGACATCATTACTTTAATGACCTGTACCTGTTTCCCGGTTACATTGGCGGACAAAACGGTGTATCCTTCCAACGGGTTTTCTTCCGGCGTGAAGGTTTTTGCCGGACTGGCGGAGAACGAGGCCCCGGCAGGCGACAACAGGGTTACGAAGAAGGTTTTCCCGTCTTTCGTCAACACAGCGGTATTCCCCTTGCATTGTACGTCCGCCGCGGTTATCATCGACCAGCAGACTTGCTGAGAAGCCTTGTTCAGTGTGACGCTGTCGGTAATGACCATTCGTGTGTCGCCCGTCAGGCAGAACGTCCGGAAGGCGGATGTAGCCTGTCCCTGATATACACCGCTTATATCCATCGTAACGAAAGGTTGCGTTGCCTGCTCGTCATAAGCAGCCAACTCTCCTGTTCCGGCCGAGTATTGAATTTTGTTGTCAATGGACAAGGTGTTATGGCTGAAATTTGTATTGCGGAAATACTTCCATCGTTGGCCATCGGGTTTGTAATCCCAGAATCCGGGCAGACTGTAGCTGTCTGCGCCCGTATCGTCGCTCCATCTGACGCCATTCGTTTCAATGATGAACGTACCGACGTCCAATTGTTGATGCGCCATATCAGGATCGCCCGTTTTGGCAATCAGATAAATGGAGTTTTCAGCGCTTGCGTCACCGTTGAACACCACAATATCGTTGATGCTGTTGCGGAAGACTTTCAGTTTGGGCAATGCTGCGGCCGTAACTGTCGCAGGGTCATACCACGGGATGGACAGAAAGTAGAAACGGGAGAAAGAGGAGTTGCCTGCCGTTCTCGACAGGATTTTCCGGTAATATTCCGCTGCTTCGGGTTGGTTGAACTTCCGGCTGAAATAGAAAAATATAGGATCGTTTTCCTGACCGGCGCCACCCGAATTGGCAAAATTGAATATTTTTCCGGACGGGCTGGTACTGCTGATATAGTACATTACGGCCTGGCTGACGCCTTCAAGTTCGGACAGCCCGAACGTAGTCCGGAAATTGTCGTCTAATGATTTGAGCAGGAGCGACAGGAAGTCGTTGGTGTAACCCCAATAGGCAGGGCCTTCATAGCAAACGCCATCAGGGGCAAATAGTTCGATGCAGTTGGGGACGTATTTCACGGCGTTGGTAATGATCTGTTCCGCTAATTCAGGATAGTCTTCGGCAACGGCCAGAGCGCCGAGGGTCATTCCCGCATTGCACACCACATTCCAGTTGGTTTCCCGCTTCGCCCACGAGCCGTTGTCTCCCGTTTTGTATTCCTCTACCGCCAAGTCAAGCGCTTTCGTTTTGATGGAAGCCACTACCTTTTGCTTCGTTTCAGGCGAGAGCACGTCATGCAGCCAGTCATATCCGATGGCAACAGCCGT
>JAISJX010000470.1 GCA_031261145.1 Tannerella sp. | reverse complement strand
AAACGGATGTCGGTTTGAGCTTCAAAAGTCCGCTGAATAGAGGCTACCGTGAAATTGACGGCAATTCGCGCCGACCGGGTCAGGTCAAAACCATTCAGGTATGCAGCCAGCAATGCGCTGCCGAAAACGTCGCCTGTTCCGTGATAATAGCCCGGTATAATGCCTGACAAGAGATAGGCGGTTTCTCCCGTTGACCGGTCGTATGTCGCTGCACCGAGTTCCTTGTCATCAAAGAAAACGCCCGTCAGTACAATCTTGCCCGGCCCGATGTCGCTCAGTTTTTTCAGCAAATCCTGAATGTACGCCTTGGTATAAGGCCCTTGCACGTATGGTTCGCCGACCAGCAGGGAAGCCTCCGTAATATTCGGCACGATAATATCCGCGCTTTGGCATAATTTCTTCATCTCCTTTGCAAAATCAGGCGTGAAGATTTTATACAATTCGCCATTGTCGGCCATGACCGGGTCTATCAGAATCACATTATCAGGCGTCTTAAATTCCTTGAAAAATTCGCCCAGGATTTCTATTTGTTCAAAAGAACCCAAAAAACCGGAATAAATAGCGTCAAACGGAATGTCCAACGATTTCCAGTGACGGATAAAAGGACGGATGTCTTCCGTCAAATCCCGGTAAGTAAATCCGGTAAACCCTCCGGTATGAGTGGATAACACAGCCGTCGGGATGACAGAAGTCTCAATACCGGCAGCAGACAGAATCGGCAATGCCACTGTCAGGGAACATTTTCCAAATCCCGAAATATCATGAATAGCAGCTACTCTTTTTTGTCTTTCCATTTATCTATTTTTTAAATTGTCCGGCAAAGATAGCAAAATATTCGCTTTGTGCCGTCATCCCTGTTTTTTCCCGCGGGAAATTTAATAAAAGTCCGTCTTGAACAATTCATGATTATTAAATCAAGGTGTCATTTTTACCGGCAAAATAAAAGCAGACAAACATTATTACGGTTGATTTTTCATTTTACAGAGAAAATCGTAACTTTGCCCCCTCATTTTACAGACCAGATGAAATTTTATAACATCCATAATCAACGAGCCTTCCTGTCAGAAAGAAAGTGGTCTTTTTTTCTGATTTTCTTTATTTTGTTAATTAACCCGGTTTTCTTTTTCTGGGCTGAAGACATCAGCCTTAAAGATAAATGTTGGGCATGGGTTACGTGCATCGTGGCCGGAGTGGCGCTTTCGGGTATCGACTTGTTCTGCAAAAAAAAGGGTGAGAAGATATATTTAACGGCGCTTTTTCTGCTTTCCTGCGTTCCCAATCTCATCGTGTGGAGCTACCTCTACCTCTCCAACCTGTATATGCGGCGGGACATGTTTTGGGTCATATTCAATTCCCATTCCTCCGAGACCATCGAATACATGAATCAATTCCTCCCGTGGCAACTTGTATTGGCCATACTGACCTACCTCGGCGCCGGCATTTTCTGTATCGTAAAAGCGCGTTCCACCCGCGCCGTTTCCGTCAGGAAACACCGGCTGCTGCTTGTCTCCGCCATCACGGTCATTGTCACAAGTATCTGTTTCCAATATTTAAGCCAGGCGATACCAACGTTTGATTTTTATAAAAGTCATTTTCTTTTCTGGCGGGAAAACCGGATTTTCCAGAAAGAAAAGGCGCTTCACCGGCAGTTGACAATGGATGTAAAATGTGTGCTTCCGGACGCCAACCGCCATGTATTTGTCATTCTTCTCGGCGAATCGACGACCACCTGCCACATGAGCCTGTACGGTTATTTCAGGCAGACAACCCCCTTGATGGATGCCCGCGCCAGCGAATTGGATATTTATACGGATGTCGTTACGCCCGACACGCATACGTTCGGCGTGATGCAGAAAGTGCTCACCTTTGCCAATCATGACCATCCGGAATATTACCGTCAAAAAGCGTCCATGGTGGAAATGTTCAACGCCGCCGGATTCGAGACGTACTGGATTTCCAACAAAGCGTTCATCACCAAGTGGGGCGGAAGCTATGGCGTCATCGCCGATCAAGCCAAACATATCTTCGATTTAAGTTTGAGCAAACAACCGGACGAAGTCGTGATACCCACCCTCCAAACGATTCTGAATGACAGTATTGAAGGGAACAAAGTCATATTTATCCATGTCATGGGCAATCATCATGCCTACAAATCCCGGTATCCCGATTTGTTTGAATATTTCAACCACGAGAGGACGATGGATTTGGCGGATTTGGGTTTCCGGGATGATGAAATGAAAGAAACCATTGACGCTTACGACAACTCCATCCTGTACGGGGATTACGTTTATGATTCCATTTTGAAGGAATTGGAGAAATCAGACGCTTCTTCTTACCTTCTCTTTTTCTCCGATCACGGAGAAGAAGTTTTTGACACCCGTAAGGCAAGCGGGCATTATATGTCAAATGTTTATCCCTGCCAATGCAAGATACCTTTTGTCCTCTGGCGTTCGGAGCGTTACAAACAGGAAAATCCTACTGTCAAGATAGACGTCGCCCGTCCGTACAGCATTGAAAATGTGATTTATTCCATTTCGACCCTGAGCGGGTTGGAATATGCGGATAACAACGCTTCACTCAGTATTTTTTCGCCGGACTATGTCGCTCCGGGAAAGCGCATGGTCGGAAAAGAAAATTATAACAATATTTTAATGAAAACCAGGTGAGTCGGAAAAGTGCATAGAGGCTGACCAAAAAGAGCGTTTGAATGGTTTGGAGAAAAAAAACAATGAGTTGCTTTTTGCATCTCCAAAATTCAGGTTTATTTTTCACGGGATGTTTCCACGCGCCTCCCCGTAGCCTGACCGCCGTTGAATCTTTGAAT
>JAISJX010000463.1 GCA_031261145.1 Tannerella sp. | reverse complement strand
ATTCTTTCCAAACATTCTCAAACCAGTCGTCGTTTTCCGGGACAGGCCGGACATCCGTCCATGATGATTTGCAGGTGAATGGGGCATAACTTATTTCCTGTATTTTGGAGTCCAAGTCCCTGTTGACCGGAATGATGTGCGTGCGGTCTTTTTCATAAATCAAATACGAACCCCGGCTTCCTCCCTCTTGTAGCATATAGTCCTTCATCGCACAGGCATATACATATTGGGCGATAAGCAAGTCGATATTTTCGAAAGCAGGAATCAGTTCCTCTATCGTATGGATGACCGTTTGTTCCGGGATGGCGGCGAGTTGGGATGCTGCCTGCGAGATGAGGTACGTGACGCCTTCCATGTCCCGGATATGTGCTGCATATTTCGACATGCGTTCCCCGATTTCCGAGCGTATATCTGCCGCGCATTTTCCGGTTTTATTACTTAGGAATTTATCGGCAAGGGCGATCTTCTGTTTGACCTGCGTTTTTACAGTCGCGGCAAAATCGGTATCCGGGGGGCTTTCTTCGCCGTACACCTTAGAAATAAACATGGCGGCGCACAAGCCTCCGACTTGTCCCGAATTTAATGCTGTTCCGCCCGGACGGTAAACGCCATGCGTTCCGGCAGCTTCCCCTACGGCAAATAAATGTTTGATGTTTGTTTCCCATCGGTTATTGACGGCGAGGCCTCCGTTGTTGTGTTGTGCACATACGGCGATTTCCAGCCTGTCCTTTGACAAATCAATGCCATGCGCTTTGTAGAGGTCGATTGCCGGTTGATTGATATGTGCCAGCCGTTCGACAGGCGTAGGTTGGAACGCATCCGACCGGGCAAGGTACTCGCAGGATTCCTTTCCCAGGTTACTGAAGTCTTTTTTCAATGCGGAAGGGTTGGCTGTATAATCTAAAAATACGCGCCGCCCTTTTTCCTGTATTTCCCGATGGACAAGGACGTCAATGACAGACGAGCTTTTCCTTGAATCGAAAGGCCATTGGTAGCCTTTCAGGAAAATATATTCAAGCATCCGGCTGTGGTCGGTAAAATAATCTTCAAGAAACTCCCTTGCATCCTGTCCGTTCACGTCGGTGGACAGATAACGGGGTAACACCTGCTGATAGCTTCCCGACAGATTCCACCGGAAGTCAACAGACGCAATTCCGTATTGCCATTCGGTCAGATTCCGCCCTCTCACACCGGCTTCGAATGCAATTCCGTTTGAGCCGGTCTGGCTTTCGGGATAAACGCTTTTTTTATACAGTCCGGCCGGTCCTCCTGTTGCAAGCAGTACGTTTGTACAGTTGAAAAGCGTAAATCGGCTGTTCCTTTCGGATAATCCGTTTTTATTTAAAGCCAGAAGACCTGCGCAGATGCCATTGTTGATTAGAATTGCGATTACCTTATAACCGTCAAACAGGTGAATGTTTTTCGCCAACACCTGTTTTTCCAGTTTCTCAGTCATGTATTTTGAAGTCAGAGGTCCCGCGCTGGTAGCCCGCTGTTTAGGGTCGTGGTCCGTTTTGTATCCGACATATTCGCCGTATGGATTATGAGGGAAAGGAACGCCCAATTCTACCAGTCGATAAAAAGACCGCACGGATAACGCCGCTTCGCACAAAGCCAGGTCGCCATGCATTGCCCCTCCGTTGAAAAGGGTTTTTGCCATATCGTGCACGCTATCGACCGTATTTCCGGCAAGTGTGAGTTTATAATAGGTTTGCTTGTCTGAACCGGTGTTGCGGCTTGTTCCCATCAGACGTCCTTCCGTAATGACTGCAATGTCCTTTTGCCCAAAGTCATACAAACGGTCGGCAGCATTGTATCCTGCCGCGCCTGATCCGACAATTGCCGTATTGAACGAGAACACGTCAATCGTATGTCCGCCGATATTTACTGTACTGTGACGCATTCAAATCCTCCGTATATGAAATCCTCCGTCCACATTGATTATCTCACCTGTTGAATAAGATAACAGTCCGCCGGCCAATACCGACACTGCCCCGGCAACATCTTCGGGATAACCCCACCGATTGATGGGAAAAGCGCCGTCGGCTATCAGTTGATTGTATTTTTCGGCGACCGAAGCCGTCATGTCGGTTTTGATGACACCCGGACGTACTTCGTAAACATAAATGCCATGTCCGGCAAGTCTGTCGGCAAACAGGGTGGTCATCATGCTGATTGCCGATTTTGAGATACAGTATTCCGACCGGTTGACCGACGATGTGTAAGCGGAAATGGAAGAAATATTAATGATGATACCGCTTTCCTGTTTGACCATCTGCTTTGCTACGGTCTGGGACATGAAAAATGTGCCTTTGATATTGACGCCGAAGACATAATCCAGGCTTTCTTCTGTTGTTTCCAGTATGTCTGCTCTTACTTTCGGCGCAACGCCGGCATTGTTGACCAGCACGTCAATTCTTCCATATTTCTCCATTATTTTTTCCACGCATGAAACACATTCGTCCGCATGGGCAATGTTTCCGCATATATATAATGTATCTGACCCGATGCTGTTGAGCAGGTAGATGTTCTCTTTTACTTCATCCTTTTCACGGGTTCCGGAAACGGCCAGGTCAAACCCGTCTTCGGCCAGTTGTTTTGCAATGCCGAACCCGATGCCTCTTACTCCTCCTGTTACGAATGCTATTTTTTTCATCGTTGAATTATATATGTGTACCTATTCTGTTGCTCATCATTGTTTGTCCGTTTGTCGCCGCCTTCCAGATGGGGAGATAGGTTTTGCCGTCTTTAATCACGCAACCGGCTTCCCTGCCGAAACGCATCAGTTCCGTACATTTTGTGCAGGCGATGCAGCACTTTTTCCGTTCCATCTTCCCGTACGTCAGGAGGTCGTTCGCAAAATCGGGATATGCGAATGATTGTCTTCCGAAGCCTGCCAGGTCTATCCATCCCTTTTCGATACATCCGGCTGCAATATTTGCGCCGTATTCCCTGAACCAGCTAAATCCTGTCCCGATAACGGGGAGAGAGGGAACTGCCGATTTTAATTCCCTGATGACGTGCAGCATCCGCGCTGCCGATTCGATGGGATGCTCCGGCGCTACATACGGGCCAATGTCGCTTGGACGACCTATATGCGGGTTATAATAAGGGTTTCCGGTGGTCAGGTTTATAATGGATATGCCTTTGTTTTCAAGTATTTTCATTAATTGTTTCGGCTCTTCGGTCGCGGGATTTCCGTTTTCGTCCGTTCCCCAGCCGTAAGGGTAAGGGATGGCGTCGTAGGCGTTCATTCGTAATGTGATATCGATGTTTACCCGGTCGCGGACTTTGTCGATAATGTTTAACAGAAATCGCGTCCGGTTCTCGAAACTGCCTCCATACCTGCCGGGACGTGTATATGCGGAAAGGAGTTCGGAAATAAGGTAACGGTGGCAGGCTTTTATGTCCACCGCGTGGAAGCCGATGGATTCGGCCAGTTTGGCGGCTTCGACGTATTTGTCTTCCAGTTGCTCCAGCTCATCATCGGAAATCATTCTCCGTTTTGGGTTGGTAAAAGGGTCTATGTATGGATTTTCAGGAACGGCGACAATGGCTTCCGCTTGAACATTCGGTTTACTGTACCGACCGGAATGTGTCAGTTGTAGCGTCAGATATGGAACATTGTTTTCTGCCGCCGTCCGGCGTATTTCATCGACCAAATCTCCGAATACCGGTAAGTTTTCCCGGTTCAACAGGATTTGACGGGGATTGGCACGTCCTTCGTGAACTACGGCGCAGGCTTCCATCCATAATAAACCTGCACCTCCCGCGCTGAAACGCCGATAACGCCTGAACGTAAGTTCGCCGGGGGCGCCGCCGGGCATTCCGTCGCAACCTTCCATCGGATGAATCACCAACCGGTTGGATAACATTTTTCCGTTGGATAGCGCGAGGGGTTGCTTTAAGATGTCGATGTTTTCCGAAACGGGCAGGTCAACACCGGACATTAAAATATCCTCCTGCAGTTCGCTGAGTTGTTGGTATGAAAATCTTTTGTGCTGCATAATTGTTTATTTTTATTTTCGAGCGGCTTTCGGCAGAAACGACACGATGACAACGCCCGCGATTGCGACGCCGATAAGCACTGTAAATGCAAAGGTATAGCTCTTTGCCGCTTCGTCGTACATGGCGCCGACCAGCATCGGGAAGACGGACTCCGCGATGCCGTCGGCAACGAGGATGATGCCCATTGTCCTGCCAAGCGCCTTTACACCGAACAAATCACCCGCCATCAACGGTATAATCATGTAGTCGCCTCCTAAACCAATTCCGAAGATTACGGCAAAAAGATAAATTCTTCCCGGAAAATCCGGAACCATCAGCAGCGGAATAGCGAAAGCCACCATCAGATAAATCAGCATCATCACGTGTTTGCGGCTGAACACGTCCGCAAGCCATCCCATCAATACCCGTCCGATAAGGCTTGACAACAGCACGAGGGATATAATATGAGCGGCTTCCGCCTGTGCATATTCGAGGTCGCGCAAATACAGTTTCAGGTGCTGATTGACGCCTCCTACCATACCGATGGCGCACATGCTGCCGATACTTAACAGATAAAAATTGGGATTCCGCAGAATCGCGCCGATGGATACCTCCGGCAATGTTGTTTCCCGTCGCGTTTCTCTTTTTGGCTCCTTCAGGAAACAGGCCATGGGCAGGGAAATAAGCATCACGAGCACACCTAAAATAGCCAGTGACGCATGCCAGCCGTATTGTTTCTCAAATCCGTTTGCCAGCAGAGGTACCAACGCGCCCCCTGTTCCAATCCCCAGGTAAGCAATCCCCATCGCCTTTCCCCTGTTTTTATCAAACCAGCGGGAAATCAGCACCTGGCATGGCAACGGGCCTGCGCATACATACCCAAGAGCATTGAAGACATAAAACAGGTAAAACATGGGCAGCGAATCAAAATAGCTCAATCCGATTAATGCAACACCGGCCATTAGCGAACCGGAAATCATGAGTTTACGAGGTCCGTAGCGGTCGATGAGCCATCCGGCGATAAACCCGAACAGGGGAGCAACAAGCAGTTTGCTGACCGCATTTCCTGAAGTGACGGTCGTGCGTGACCATCCGTATTCCGACGTCATGAAGTCATAGAAGAACGGTAAGCCGTAGAGCGCGATGCCTACAATCGCAAATAACGAAAGGAATGCAGTGATCACCACATACGTTTTGGAACTTTTATTATTACTCTCCATACGCAATAATTGTTATTATTATTTTCATCGATTATGAATTTTGTTGCAAAGATAAATATTTTTTGTAAAATAGGGCTTCAGTCTTCTTTTTTTCTTGCGCTATCTATGCGCAGGAAAATAAAAAGCAGAATGGTGAATCCCCATAATGACGAGCCGCCATAGCTAAAGAAAGGCAGGGGGATGCCGATTACGGGAATCAAACCGCATACCATGCCGATATTTACGGCAACATGGAAGAAGAAAATTGACGCTACGCCATACCCGTAAATCCGTCCGAAAACGGTGGATTGCCTTTCGGACAGCATGATGAGCCTCAGCAGGAAAATACCGTAAACGAGCAACACAATAAACGACCCTAAAAATCCAAATTCCTCGCCTACAGTGCAAAAAATGAAGTCGGTATCTTGTTCGGGTACATATTTGAGTTTGGTTTGTGTGCCATTTAGAAAACCTTTTCCGAAAAATCCTCCGGAGCCTATTGCTATCTTCGACTGATTGACGTTATATCCGGAGCCGGTCGGATCGTCTTCTATGCCTAACGCCACATAAATTCTCTGTTGCTGATGCGGCTCCATAATATCGTTGAAAACGAAACTGACGGAAAACATGAATGCGATAGAGACGACGGCAAAAAGAGCCAACAAGACATATCTCCACAAAATGTTTTTAATTGCATATATGACTAAAACTATTGAAAAAACGACTATTAATCCTAAAGCCGCATAAACAAAATTAAAATCAACATACAACGACACTATGTACGAGACTGTTGCCGTTAAAAAAATTGCAATGACAAAATATTTGGTAAGCGATTTCTCTTTTAGCGCGAAACGAAGAATAACGCATATCGTTATTAATACAATACCTGTAATTATCAATTCGTTGACAGGCGTTAAATTCCACATCACATCTTCGTACTTTAACATGATGATAAAAAATACGGCGGCAAATAATGCTATAAACAAGATGATACCCGACATGCCTTCGCGGTAAAAAACTATTGAGAAAGCCAGAAAAACAAGCGCCGAACCGGTCTCTTTTTGCAGAATGATACACAAAATCGGCAATAAAACCAGCAACATGGCTAATGTGAAATTTCTTACCGTCAGCAGTTTAAATTCATAAGAACTCATGAATTTGGCAAGAGCGAGCGCTGTAACAAATTTGGCAAATTCTGCGGGCTGAAATCTTATTGACGAAGTTATGACAAGCCACGAATGAGAGCCGTTTATGTTGGGCGCAAGAAATATTGTAGCGATGAGAATAACGATAGTCAAGCCGTAAAGGTGAAAAGATAATGTTTCAAAGAGATTCTTGTCCAACATCATAATGACAAAAATTATGATGAACGACGTGCCTATCCAGACCAATTGCATTCCGGGGCGGGTAGATAAACTTAATAATTGAGGATTGTCGAAATCGTAACTGGCGCCGCAAATACTAATCCATCCGAAGAAAACCAATAATACATAAAGTATTACAGTAATAAAATCAAGCGATTTCCATATATTCGGTTTATAATTCGACATCTGTTTCTTCTGTTAAATCTTCTTCCTGATCAACCTCTTTTTTCGGGAGATAATTATACGAACCGGGCAATGTGCTCCAACGCTGCCACATATCCACGCTCCACTTTTCGGCTTCGGGTATTTCTCCGTAGAAAAATTTTTCAAGCATCAACTTTGCTATCGGAACAGCAACTTTAGCTCCGGTACCCCCGTTTTGCACATAAACACAAATAGCTATCTTAGGATTATTTCTCGGCGCAAAACCTATGCAAGCCGAATGGTCGCGCCCGTGCGGATTCTGAGCTGTGCCCGTTTTGCCGCAAACTTCTATATCGGGCAACGCCATTCCCCTGCAAGTTCCGTTGATTACCGCGTCTCTCATCCCTTCTACGATATACTCATAATATTCGGATTTTATTCCCGTACTTTTTGGAGTTGTATATTTATCGTCAAGCGGCATATCCTGAATTTTATTGACTACGTGGGGAACAATGTAATAGCCTCTGTTTGAGACAGTAGCAGCAAGATTGCATATTTGCAAAGGCGTAGCGCTGATTTCTCCCTGCCCTATTGCAATTGAAATGATACCGCTCGAATTCCAGCGTTTGTTATAAATATTGTCATAAACCTTGCTGTTAGGAATATAACCTCTGTTTTCGCCGGGCAAATCAACTCCGAGCTGATGACCGTATCCCATTGAGACCATATAATTTTTCCATACATCAAAAGCTTCCTGTATAGACGGATAACGGGAACGACTGTCCAATAATCCCCGCAGCCCCCAGCAGAAGTAAGCATTACAAGATGTAGAGAGAGCAGGCGCTAAGGATAAAGGAGAAAAATGAGAATGGCAAGCAGGATGACCTCCAAGATATGGATAACCCGACGCGCAGGAATATACGGTTTCTTTTGTGATCACGCCTTCCTGCAAAAATATGAGTCCCTGGGTGGGTTTAAAAGTAGAGCCGGGCGGATAAGTACCCATAATGGTGCGGTCTAATAACGGATTATTCGGATCTTTTGCCAGTATTTCATGATTTACGCTTCTTTTTTGCCTCCCGTTGAGCAAACTCGGATCGTAGGAAGGAGATGTTACAAGACAGAGAATTTCTCCTGTCGCCGGTTCTATCATGACAATAGCGCCAAGTT
>JAISJX010000426.1 GCA_031261145.1 Tannerella sp. | reverse complement strand
CAGAATCGTTTATTGACGCTAAAATGACGGACGGAAAAGTCACGGGCGCCAATGTGTCTGTGAAAATTGACGATGACTTTATGAAAGCGGCCGTGGAGGGTACGTCTTATCAGCAACAGTATCCGATAGATTCGCCGAATCCGACGAATGTAAAAGTTATTGATGCTCAGGCATTGTGGAAGAAGATTATTCATAATGCGTGGAAATCGGCGGAGCCGGGCGTACTATTCTGGGATACGATTATCCGGGAATCTGTGCCGGATTCGTATGCGGATTTGGGCTTTAAGACGGTTTCGACGAATCCGTGCGGCGAGATTCCGTTGTGCCCCTATGACAGTTGCCGGTTGTTAGCCATCAACCAATATTCGTATGTAGTGAATCCGTTTACGAAAGACGCTTATTTCGATTTCGACCTGTTTAAAAAACATGTGGCTTTGGCACAGCGGATTATGGATGATATTATTGATTTGGAATCGGAAAAAATTGAATTGATTCTGGAAAAGATCGATTCGGATCCCGAATCGCTGGAAGTCAAAAGCGCAGAGCGTCATTTGTGGGAAAAGATTCAGAAGAAAACCTTGCAAGGGCGGCGTACAGGTGTGGGAATCACGGCGGAAGGAGATATGCTTGCAGCCCTGAATATCCGGTACGGAACGGAACAGGCTACGGAATTTGCCGAAGAAGTCCAGAAGACTTTGGCGTTGGCGGCTTATGGCTCATCGGTTTTGTTGGCGAAAGAACGCGGCGCTTTTGAAATCTACGACGCCAAACGGGAAGAAAAGAATCCGTTTATCAATCGCTTGAGGAAAGCCGATGAACAATTGTATCAGGATATGGTGAAATACGGACGCCGGAATATTGCCTGTCTGACGGTAGCCCCTACGGGAACAACCAGTCTGATGACGCAAACGACTTCCGGGATTGAGCCTGTTTTCCTGCCGGTTTATAAGCGCCGCCGGAAGGTGAATCCCAACGATGTGTCGGCGCGGGTGGACCATGTGGATGAATTGGGCGACGTTTTTGAAGAATATATTGTTTTTCATCATAAGTTTGTAACCTGGATGATTGCAAACGGTTACTCGGTAGTGAAGAAATACACGCAGGAAGAAGTGAATGCACTGGTCGAGAAATCACCTTATTATAAATCCACGTCCAATGATGTGGATTGGGTGCAGAAAGTGAAGATGCAGGGACGGATTCAGCGCTGGGTGGATCATTCCATCAGTGTGACGATCAACCTGCCCAATGATGCGACGGAAGAATTGATCGATACCTTGTACGTAGAGGCTTGGAAATCGGGATGTAAGGGATGTACGGTCTATCGTGAAGGTTCCCGTTCGGGCGTATTGGTGTCGGTGGAAAAAGAGAAGAAAAAAGAGGAAGACTGCATGAAGCCGCCGATCATCCTGACCACCCGTCCGCGTGAATTGGAGGCGGATATTGTTAAGTTTCAGAACAATCGGGAAAAATGGATTGCCTTTGTCGGATTGTTGAACGGTCGTCCGTATGAGATATTTACCGGACTGGCCGATGACGACGAGGGAATAATGTTGCCGAAAAACGTATCGAAGGGAACGATTATCAAAAGCCGAGATGAAGACGGACACAAACATTATGATTTCCAGTTTAAAAACAAACGCGGTTTTAAAATGACGCTGGAAGGCTTGGATAGTAAATTCGCCCCGGAATACTGGAATTATGCGAAATTTATTTCGAGCGTACTGCGTTATGGTATGCCGATTGATCAGGTCGTCAAGTTGGTGCAAGGGATGGAACTCAATAATGAGTCTATCAATACGTGGAAAAACGGCGTGGAAAGAGCGTTGAAAAAATACCTTCCGAATGGCACCGAAGCGAAAGGTCAGAAATGTCCGAACTGCGGATTTGAATCGCTCATCTATCAGGAAGGATGCCTGATTTGCACCAACTGCGGTGCATCCAGGTGTGGATAAGCAAGCTGTTCAAACCATGAAGGTTACTTTTTATATCAACTATTGGACTGCCGCAGGACAAAAGTTATACATTGCCGGTTCCGTTCCTGAGTTAGGGGACGGACAGGCAGGTATGGCTAAGGAAATGAGCTATTCCGGAGGCGGATACTGGACGCTGCAGACGGATATTTCACCTTCCGTTGAAGAAATCGGATACCGGTATATCCTTGTCAATGCGGATGGAAGCTCTGAGGTTGAGCCGTCCGGACAGAAACATCGCGTAACGTTTGACGCCTCCCAGCCGGTTTATATCCTGTATGACTATTGGCAGTTGACGCCCCCTCAGATAGCGCTTTATACATCGGCGTTTACGAAAAACCGGTTTGCACGCGAAAGCCGGAAACCGCAAACAGGGGGACGGAGTAACCGAACCATCCTTATTCGCGTTCCGAATCCTCGCGTGGAGAGAAATCAGGAACTTTATCTTGCAGGCAATCAGGATTGTTTGGGCTTCTGGGCGCCGGAACAGTCTAAAAAAATGTGTGCCGTTGATTTTCCGGATTGGGAAATCCGGTTGAATGCGGATGAAGTCACTTTTCCGCTGGAATATAAATTCCTTGTCCGTGACAAGGCGGGACTGCTCTGTCATTGGGAAAAGGGCGCCAACAGGCTCCTCACCCATATCCCTCAGGAAGAGAATGAAACGGTGGTGGTCACCGATTTTCCTTACCGGGATTCGCTTCCTGCATGGAAAGGGGCGGGGACGGTCATTCCCGTTTTTTCGCTACGCTCCGAACAGAGTTTTGGTATAGGGGATATGTATGATTTGAAGCTACTTATAGACTGGGCGGAGCAGACGCATCAATGCCTGATTCAGGTTTTGCCGATGAACGATACGACCCGGACGCATACGTGGGCGGACTCGTATCCGTACAGCGCTATTTCGATTTATGCCCTGCACCCGGTGTATATCTCGTTGCAGGAAATGGGCGCGTTGAATAACCCGGAGAAGGCGGACTTTTACCGGCGGATACAGCAAACTTTAAATGCGGGAGAATCGGTTGATTATGAGGGTGTAGAAAAATATAAAACACTCTATTGCCGCGATTTCTTTGCACAAGAAGGGGAGAAGATTTTAAAAAGTGCGGCTTTCAAGTCGTTTTGGCGTGCAAACAAGATTTGGTTGCTTCCGTACGCCGCCTTTTGCTATTATCGTGATAGATACCATACTGCTGATTTTTCTCAGTGGGGCGAAAATGCCGTTTATCGGTCGTCACGTGTGCAAAGCCTTTGTAGAAAGGGCCATGAGGCTTATCCCGAAATCATGTTTACCTGTTTTCTGCAATTCGTTATACATACGCAGTTTAAGGCGGCATCGGATTACGCCCGGTCGAAAGGCGTTATTTTGAAAGGCGATTTGCCGATTGGCGTTCATCGTACGAGCCTGGAAACGTGGACGGAAGCGTCTTACTTTAATTGTGACGAACAGGCGGGCGCTCCGCCGGACGTCTTTTCAACCATTGGGCAGAACTGGTCTTTCCCGACCTACAATTGGGATGTGATGGAAAAAGACCGGTATTCGTGGTGGAAAAAGCGGTTTCATAAACTGGAAGATTATTTTGATGCGTTTCGTATCGACCATATTTTGGGATTTTTCCGTATCTGGGAGATTCCGGTGGACTACGTGCAGGGATTGTGCGGACATTTCAGGCCGGCCTTGCCTTTTTCGGTAGAAGAAATTGAACGGTACGGGGTGAAATGGGATGAACGGTTTGTCACACCTCAACTGTCCAGCCGGTTTTTAAAGGATTTATTTGGTGACGGAACGGAAAGCGTAATCAAGGATTATCTTACGCCGGTAGCGAATGAATACGTGATACTTAAACCTTTCTGTGATACCCAGCGAAAGATTGAAGCCTTGTTTGCGGAACGCACGGACGATGCTTCCGTAAAAATAAAAGAGGGGCTGTTTGCGATTGCAAACGAAGTCCTTTTTTTGGAAGATCCGTATGAGACCGCCAAATATCATCCACGTATTTCAGGCGCCCGGTCGTATGCGTATCAAAGTCTTCTGACAGAGGATGAACGCCTGTCGTATAATACGTTGTCGGATTACTTTTTCTATGAGCGGCATCATGATTTTTGGAAGGCCGAAGCCTTGAAGCGTTTGACGCCGTTGATTGCCGGCACGAAGATGCTGACTTGCGGGGAAGATTTAGGCATGATTCCGGATTCGGTGCATGAAGTGATGGATGGGTTGCACCTTCTGAGTCTGGAACTGGAACGCGCACCCAAAACATTCGGGATAGATTTCGCTGACCTGCAATCGCTTCCGTACTTATCCGTTTGTACTACATCGACGCACGATATGAACCCGCTACGCAACTGGTGGACAGAAGACGCCGAACAAACGCAACATTACTGTCAGTCTGTTTTACGGATAGCAGGGAACGCACCGGACGAATGTTCGCCCGAACTTGCGGAACAGATTCTGTTCAATCACCTGAAAGCCTCTTCCATGCTGACAATTATACCCCTGCAAGACTGGTTAGCCATGAGTGGCGAATTGAGGCGTACGGATTATGAGCAGGAACGAATTAACATCCCCGCCAATCCGCATCATTATTGGCGATACCGCATGCACATTTCTCTCGAAAAGCTCTTGCATGCTACCGGTTTCAATCGAAAGATATGCGCTATGCTGTTCCATAGCGGAAGGTGACAGCGCATCTTTCTTTTTCGGCCAAGGCTAAACTTAACCCTTGCCCTCGGTCGGTTTAGACGGCGTTTCCACCGAATTTTTGCCCATTGTACATGTTCCGTTGAATTGAGTTCCCGGCTCAACTTCAAGCGTTTGCATATAAATGTCGCCTTTGATTTTGGCAGTTGATTTGAAAACGAGTTTCTCCCTGATCCGGATAGAACCGTCCACCTCTCCCAAAATCTCGGCATTTTCCGAAATAATATTTCCGACAATACTACCTTTGGGGCCGATGACAATCTTTCCCTTACAGTTGATATCGCCTTCGATTCGTCCGTCTAAACGGATATCGGTTTCTGACACAACGGTTCCCTTTATAACGGTTCCAGTTGCTAAAACGTTGTGAATACCTCCGTTATTACTTGGTATTTCTTCTTGCTTCGTTCGTACCATGATATTTTTTATTTGGTTTTCTGCAAATATAGATATAATATTTTTTCTAACTGTGATTATTTACTATTTTTACCAATTAATTGATGTGAAAATGGAAATAAGGATTGAGTTAGAGTCGATGAAATTTTATTCGTATCATGGCGTTTCTCCGCAGGAAACAAAAGTAGGACATCACTTTACGGTTGATGTTTCGTACTCGTTTCCGCTGAAAGACGTGTTTTTGACGGATGACCTGAATGATACGATTAATTATGCGGATGTGTATGATGTGGTGAAAGGCGAAATGGAATGTCCGTCCAAATTGCTGGAGCATGTGGCCGGGAGGATATTGCGTGCGTTGAAGTCCCGTTTTCCCCAACTGTCCTTTGTAAGGATAAGGTTGTCCAAATTGAATCCGCCGCTGGTCGGGGAAGTGCATAGCGCCTCGGTTGTTCTTGAGGATACGTGGTGAGAATCGCAGATATCTTCCTCGTTGGCGCGGAATTTTTTTTACCGGATTACTTCGTTTCGTTCGCAATGATGCAACAGTCAGTGTCATTGCGAGTGAAACGAAGTAATATTCATTTTATTTGAATTTT